>CAMNAY010000222.1 GCA_946531975.1 uncultured Ruminococcus sp.
CAACATCCTTGCTGATCGGCACCTGATCGTAGGTCTCCATGTCCATGAAGTAGTACAGTTCGCCGTCATTATAGCTGTACTGCATGTCCTTGCGCTCAACATAAGCGGTCGGGAACTTTGCGGTCGGGTTGAAAGAAGTCTCAACCACAGCGCCGGTGATGACATTCTTATACTTGGTACGGACGAAAGCTGCGCCCTTACCCGGCTTGACGTGCTGGAATTCAATAACCTGCACGACCTGACCGTCCATCTCAAACGTCATACCATTGCGAAAATCGCCTGCTGAAATCATATGTATAAACCTCCAAATGTTTTGAATGAAACTGCTCATTCCATATAGATTTATTTTACACTATTTTCGTTATTTTTGCAATACCTGCGCGAAAAAAATAAAGGGATGCACAAAATAGCCGCAATGTGCGTGCGGTTATTCGTCACATTGACGGTTCATAAACCGGCGCTTCGCGGCATATTCTCTATCAGATACAGGATTCCGGAAGGGAGGGCGCTGATATGTACGGCTTTGGCAAACGGCTCCGGACTGTCTGGCTGCTGACTGCACTATGTTTCTGCGGTTGTTCCGTAACCCCTGAGCCGCCTGAATCTGTGCAGGAAACCGCGCTGCCCTCTGCAAATTCACCGGACGCGCTGACGGAATACACCGTCTCGGCACTTGCTGCTGCGCTGCCCGCAATGACGCTTTCCTGTGCGGTTCCGTCTGATGCCGTGGAACCGGCGCTGCGTGCTGCACAGGAGCAGAGCGTTCTGCTTCGGACAGGGCTGACCGGATTCCGCTGGACACTGGCAGACGGCGTGCTGAAATGCGAATTCCGGTACAGCGCAGATGCCGATGCACTGCTCCGTGAACGTACCGGTCTGGCACTCTATGCCGCTCAGTTTGCAGAATCTGCGGCACAGTTTCCGCTGCCGGAATGCGCACTGCTGGCACATGACCGCCTGCTGCGGGAATGCCGGTATACGGAGGGCGCAGTGCAGGGGGACTCTGCCGCGGGCGCCCTGCTGTATCATGAAGCGGAATGCGGCGGATTTGCCGAAGCTTTTGCACTGCTCGCAGAATTCTGCGCACTCCCCTGCCGGATCATCAACGGCACAGCAAACGGTACGCCGCATGCATGGAATCTCGTACAGCTCGAAGGAATCTGGTATCACATCGACTGCGCATGGGATGCAGACGCTTCCGATCCGCATGCTTATTTTCTGTGCAGCGATTCGGACATGGCGCCGACACACAAATGGGATTGCACGGCATATCCGGCTGCTGACGGCGGAGCACTCAGTTACTCCGCGATTGTTTCGGAGATGCCGGGGATCAGAGGATCATCTCCATACCGATCTTCTGCGGCTTCAGCCCGCATTTCTCATAGAATTTCATAGCGGTCGGATTACAAGCCCAGACATTCAGCGTGATATTATAAAAGTGATTTGTCCGTGCATATTCCTGCACTGCCCTGTACAGCGCACTGCCGACCCCTTGCCCGCGTGCCTGCTTATCCACGCAGATATCATCAATGTACAGTGTCCGCACATCGGTCAGCACAGAATCGCCCAGCACCTGCTTATGCATGCAGAACGCATGCCCCAGCACATTTCCCTGCTCAGAAACGCACACAAATACAGGCGTTTTCTCATCCTTCAGGATCTGCTCCAGCTCCTCCGCGCTGTACTTTGTCGCGGGTCCTTTGAACAGATCAGGTCTGCCGTTATGATGCACCATATCAACCTGCACCAGCAGTCTGAGCAGCCCGCTGATATCCTTCGGTTCGGCTCTGCGGATCTGATTCATTTGCATCTTCCTTTCATAATCGAGAATGACTGCTGACATTATAACGGTGTACTGTGAAAATCCCATGAAAACCGGAAGAAAATCCCCATACTGTGCAAAGGAGTCTGACATATGAACCGTTCCGTTCGTCTCTGCACACTGCTGCTCGGTCTGTGCATTCTGTTGAATTTCTGTTCTTCGCCGTCGTTTTTCGCGCATGCGGAAGCAGCCGGACCGGAGGTCTCCGCAAAAGCCTGCATCCTGATGGATGCGCAGACCGGACAGGTCGTCTATGCGCTGAATGCTGAGGAGAAACGCCCGATGGCAAGCACAACCAAGATCATGACAACGCTGCTGACGCTGGAGAGCGGCGGACTCGACACACCGTTCCCGGTGGATTCGCAGGCGATTCAGGTCGAAGGCTCCTCGATGGGTTTGCAGACCGGAGATATTGTCACCAAGCGTGCCCTGTGCATCGGCATGCTGCTGCCTTCCGGCAACGACGCAGCCAATGCAGCAGCAGTCGCTGTCGCAGGCGATATCCCGCGCTTTCTGGACATGATGAACGACCGCGCAAAACAGATCGGCATGACGCGCACTTACTTCGCCTCCCCCTCCGGTCTGGATGCAGAAGGACACGGCGCTTCCGCGCATGATATGGCGCGGCTCGCACGGGAAGCTCTGCGCAATCCGGAATTCGCAGAAATCTGCTGCCAGCCCTCCATGACGGTAAGCTTCGGGAATCCGCCCTATGCGCGGACGCTGAAGAATACGAACAAGCTCCTGACAATGGACAGCAGCATCATCGGTGTCAAGACCGGATTCACCGATGCAGCCGGACGCTGTCTGGTCAGCGCATGCCGGCGCGATGACCGCACGCTGATCTGTGTCACGCTCTTTGACCGGAACGACTGGAACGATCATCTTGCGCTGTATGATTACGGATTCTCGCTGGCGCAGGATTACACGGTACAGCTTCCGCATGATCTGACCGCAGCAGCAGAGGGCGGCGACCGGTTGTCTGTGCCTGTTTATGCCAAGGATTCCCTCACGCTCACAGCATGGCGCGGCATCCCGCCCCAGCCGCAGATCACCGTCCTGCTGCCGCCGTTTCTGACCGCACCGCTCCCCAAAGGATCACAGGTCGGCATGCTGGTCTGCCGCACAGACTGCGGAGAAATCGCCCGTCTTCCGCTCTATACTGCTGCCGATCTTGTCTGTACAGACCCCGAACCGGAGCCGTTTCATCTGCTGGAATGGTTCAAAAGACTGTTCAGAGCGGATAAAAACGCGGCATAGCAGTATACATAACGTATAGAATTCGTTATATTATACAATAGAACCTCTTTTGTTCTGTGGAATCCGCTGATTTTTCATGAATTTGCTGAAAAGTGCTTGACGGAATTGGACAATTTTGCTATAATGATAGTGGCGAGCAAACACAGTACAAAATGCACCCGA
>CAMNAY010000223.1 GCA_946531975.1 uncultured Ruminococcus sp.
CCTCAAGGGATTTGCTGTAAACTCCGTAATGTGCAACTACGACAGCTACAACGGGCAGATGCCGCACAACTACTATCTGGAGTATAACAAAGGAAAGCTGTATTATGTCGGCTGGGACTATAACCTCTCGCTCGGCAATTTCATGGATTACGGCGCATCGGTCAATTCCGATATCAACACCGGCATGTACCAGGCGGACGAAAACCGCCGTCCGCTGCTGACAAAGCTGCTTGCCGTGCCGGAATACAAGACGCTGTATAACGGCTATGTGAATCAGATCATGCGCTTTTACAGTGACCCTGAAAAGACCGTGAACGGCTTTGCCTCCCTCATCCGCAGCCATGTGCAGGCTGACCCGCGCGGTCTCTTTACCGCAGACCAGTTCGAGAGCAACATCGCAAAGAGCCCGAACGGTTTACAGGTCGGCGGAAGCGGCGGCATGTGGGGCGGTATCTGGGGCGGCATGTGGGGCGGACAGGGCGGTCTGTTCTCCTACGGCGGCGACCAGGTCTCCATCGTCGATTTCATGATCAAGCGCAGCGAGGTTATCCGCTCGACACTCCGATAACCGGACACGGATGCCGGAATCCCCTGCCGCGCATCCGCCGTGCACTTCATAACAATCCCTCCCTGCCCGCTGTCTGCATCCTTGCAGGCGGCGGGCTTTTTTGACACGAACGATACAGAAAAAGAATTAAATTTCAATGAATTCTATTGACTTGCACAGCATTCGGTGCTATAATGAAAGGTAAAGAAATACGCAGTGACACCATGATTTCAGGGAAATCTATGCAGCCGGTGTTGTACCGCATCTGCTGCGTGAAACGATATGACATATGGGAGGGAATTTTATGCGTAAACAAAATCTGAAACTCATTGCGGGCGTTCTGGCTGCCGCAATGGCTGTGCCGGCTGCTGTCAATCCGGCTGAGCCGCTCCGTGCCGGGGCATATGAGCTGCTCGGCGAGGGCGATTTTGACTTCAAGATCGCGCCCTGGCAGACTGTGGAAACGCTCCCGGCAAAGCAGCAGTTCGACATTGATGACGGAGCCGCACACATCCGGATCATCACTTCACATGGCGCCGAATCGGCATACTGGGACTTGCAGTTCCGGCACAGAAATCTCGATTTCAAGCAGAATCATGTCTACAAGGTCAGCTTCAAGGCGAAGGCTTCGCGAAACGGTCTGGAGCTCCTTTCGCATATCAGCAATGTCCGGGACGATGCATGGTATTTCGTGTTGGACGGCTCCAGTATGGATATGCACATGGGTCCCGATATGGGCGGACAGTGGCCCACTGAGGTCAAGCTCACAACGGAGTATCAGACCTTCACCGGCACCTTCACACCGACAGAGGATATTGAGGCTGCCGTCTGGCGCTTCGCGGATGCAAATGACGCACTCGGGCACGGCGGAAATGCGCAGGACGGCGATGAGATCTGGTTCGATGAAATGACAATCGAGGACACCACTGCCGACGGCCCCTGCGGCACCGGATGGGATTTCGGCTACCGTACACGCGGAGAAAGCGGCCTCCAAAACAACTATATCTCCGTCAACCAGATCGGCTATTTCCCGCAGCTTGCAAAGATCGCGGTGCTGGGAGACAACGGCGGCGATCTCCTGCCCGATGCACCGTCGATCACGCTGGAGGGCAGATACCAGTATGAGATCGTGCGGGTCTCCGACGGCGAGGCAGTGTATTCAAACTGGACCTCAAATCCGACGGAGGACAAGGATTCCGGCGACACGGTCTGCGAGATCGACTTCTCGAAATTCGATCAGCCCGGCGAATATTATATCCGCATCATGGGCAAGGAATGGCAGTCGTACCCCTTCCGCATCGCCGATGATCTTTACAGCGAATCGGAGCATGATCTGCTGACAAATGCGATCAACTATTTCTATCAGAACCGCGCAAATGACGACATCAGCGCGGAATACATCACCTCCGGCAACCGTTCTGAGCTTGCACATGCGGGCGACCTCACGGCTGTGACCGGCTATGTGCTGGACGGCTGGAAAAACACCGACACCATGACACCTTATGATGTCAAGACCTTCAGCTCCGCCACGCTCCTCGGAAACGGCGGCTGGTATGAATCCGATTCCTACGACAAATCCGTGACAGAGGGCGGTCTCGCCGTCTGGACGCTCCAGAATATGTATGAGCGTGCGATCGGAACAGAGGAAGGCAAGGCGAAATTCGCAGACGGCTCCGGCACGGTCGTCATCCCGGAGAACAAGAATCAGGTGCCCGATATTCTCGATGAATGCAGCCGGGAGCTGGACTTCATGTCCAAGCTGCGCGTGTCGTCTGACTCGAAGACATACGGCGATTACGCAGGGCTCTATTATCACGGAATCTGCGGCGTCGGGATCGACCCCGCCCGCCCTGCCTACGATCAGGATGAGGAAGCCGTGTATGCCGTGCTGCCGCCGACCTATGCCGCAACGCTCAGCTATGCAGCGGTCGCTGCGCAGGCAGCAAGACTCTGGGCACCCTATGACGCGGACTATGCCGCAAAGCTCCTCGAAGGCGCAAAGGAAGCCTATCATGCGTATCAGCGCAATTATGTGTATCTGGGCGCCGGCGATCAGTTGAGCGCAATCCCGTTCTTCGCACCCGAATGGCTCCCGGACTATGACCCGGAGACTGAGGACGATGCCTACTGGGCAGCATGCGAGCTTTATCTCACCGCAAAGGCAATGAATGAGCAGGATGCAGATACTTACCTCACCGATCTCACCGGCTACACAAAGGCGTTCAGAGTCCCGTTACGCTGCTCCTATCTGAATGACGGCAATGATTTCCCAGACAATGGCTCCTATACGCCGTTCCGCAGAGAAAATACCGGCGCGATGGGCTCGCTCTCGCTGCTGCTGCACAAGGATCTGCTCCCCGCAGAGGAAGCCGCTTCGCTCAGAGATTCTCTGATCGCTGCCGCAGACGACTACGCCTACACCGTGCGCACACAGGGCTACGGCACACCGTACAAGTATGACGGCCCCGGCACCGGCTCCGGCGATCACTCGGACCCGACGCAGATCGTCCTTTACGGCTATGAATTTGACTCCAACACATTTGCACTCCGCAATATGATGGTGATGGCATATGCCTACGATGAAACCGCGAACACAGACTACCTGAACGGCGTTGTGAAGGGGCTTGACTATCTCTTCGGCTGCAACCCGCTCTCGTTCTCCTTTGTCACCGGATACGGCAGCTATCACGCA
>CAMNAY010000224.1 GCA_946531975.1 uncultured Ruminococcus sp.
GGCGGCATCGACAGCACCAGTTCGGGATCCGTCCCCGCCGCAAGCGTGCTGAGATCCAGTGTCTGCGCCGGAACCGCCTCTCCGCCGCCGCAGCGCACTGCATAGGTCAGCTTTGCAGGCATTGCTCTGACCGCGTCTTCCGCATACATCCGCAGCCGCAGAACCGTCCCTCGCGGCAGCTCCAGCAGAAGCGGCACGGTGAATACCGGCTTGTCATCAACCGCGCTCAGTGCGATCTGCGGGAGAAGATGACAGCGGTTGAGGTAAAGCTGTGCAGAGAGCCGAAGCTGCTGCTCTGCGGCATACTGTTTCCGCAGTGCGGCATTCCAGCGTTTCTGTTTTTCGGCGCTGATCTCATAAAACCGTGCCGCATCATAGGTTTTCGGCAGTCCTTCAAAGATCTGTCCCGGCTCATAAAGCACATCGTAAAAATTCTCGAATGCGGGCGAATCCGGCTGACACCAGAGCTTCCAGTCACTGACCGCCCCCGGCCAGCATGCGGCACGGTAGGGTCTGACGGCAAAGCTGTCCGCATGATATGCGACGCAGTAATTGAAATAAACGCTCCATTCATCCATGCCCTGCGTCCGGATCTCCGGAAATGCGCCGAGCAGTTCGAGGTAGAGCTTCCGGTCGATCACCTGCGGCTGATGCGAAGAATACTGTAACGCCGGCAGGTCATGCGCCTGCAAAAAGTCCCGTGTCCGGAACATGCTGCGGTCATAGGACGTATAATTCCCCTGCGTCCCCTGCCATGCACGGAGATCGTAGCAGCAGTATGCCTGATAGCGGAAGTCCGTCAGGAAGAATTCCTGTGTGACCGGACCGAGCGGGCGGTAGTCGTCATCAGTCATGATGAAGACATCGTCCAGCGGCGCCCGCTCCATCATCAGGCAGCGCAGCAGGAAATTCCGCTCTGTATGGTCTGCGGGCAGCGGCTGACCGCCGAGCAGCTCCTCATCGGTGCAGAACCGCAGCCGGAGCCTGCCCTGCCATGCCGTCTCCAGTTCCTGCACATTTTTCTGCGGGCAGCAGACCAGCAGCTCCTCAATGAACGGCATGCAGGCATCGAGAAAGGGCAGTGTCCGCAGCAGGTCGTCATTCCGTGCTGTCAGAACCGCCATCTGCCGGATGCGGGTCTCTGCTGGGACTGCGCCGGTTCTTCTGCTGCATGTTTGCAGCACACGCGACATCTCCGCTGCGGTCTCATCCCATGTACGCGGCTGATAGGCATGCAGCTTCGCGCGCTTTTCCGCATAGCCTGCGGGATCGTCCAGCAGCGCCTTTACCGCGCTGACCAGTGAATCGGCACTGGTATTGTCGAAATAATCCGCATAGGCTCCGCCGACCTCGCGCAGCACCGGCAGGTCTGAGGCAAGCACCGGTGTCCCGTGCAGAAATGCCTCGACAATCGGCAGCCCGAAGCCCTCATTTTTCGTCGGGAATGCGACGCAGAGCGCATGCTCATACAGTGCTGCGACCGTCGCATCGTTTGGAGATTCCGCGAAGAAAAAATGCGTGCCGTTCAGCGGATGTGCCGCCATTTTCTTCGCAAATTCATCCATATTCCAGCCGATGCGTCCCGCAAACACAACCGAAACATCCAGCTTTGCAAGCTGCTCTGCCGCCTGAAGCAGCAGCGCGTGATTCTTGCGCGGCTCAATCGTTCCGACCATCAGCACATACCGCTGCTCCGTCAGCTTCGCGAGCAATTCGCGGTCAGGCTCCTCCGCAGATTTCGTCCCCTTTGCAAAGTCTGCGCCCAGCGGCACCACAGAGCAGGCAGGCGACGGTACGCCAAGCTGCTTGCAGAGCGTATGGAGCGCGGTTCTGGTTGCCTCTGCATTGCAGATCAGCCGGTCGGCAGACCGCAGTACCGCATGCACCCAGAGCAGAAACTGCTGCATCGTCTGTGCATGGAAAAACTGCGGCTCAGTGACCGGAATCAGGTCATAAAGCTGCGACACGACCGTCACGCCCCGCGCCTTCAGCTGCGGCAGCAGTGCGCCGCGGTTCATCGGCATGTTCCATGCACTGTCAATATCAAAAAACACGGCATCCGTCGGGATTTCAAACGGCGTCAGCAGATACGGCGCACTGTCTCCGAACAGGTCTGCGGCACCGTCCCGGTACTTCGCGAGAAAGCCCTCCCGCGGAATCACGCGCCATGCATCATGTGTACCGGAATCGCTCAGCAGCGTAACTTCCAGTGCCGGATCCTCCAGAAACCGCAGCACGATCTCTTTCGCGACGCGCTGGATACCGGTCGTAAACTTCGTCAGACAGAGCCGCGACACATCCATGTATACGCGGGTTTTCGGGTTCTGCACAGGTGTTCACTCCTTTCCGGCGAGCTTCTTCGCGAGCTTTTTCATCGGCTTTGGCATTCTGCGGTACATGCGCAGCAGGCGCTCCGGCATGGGCTGTGCGGCGACCTGTACGCGCACTGCGGCAGTCTCCGCATCCGTCAGCGGGAGCGGACAGTCGGTCAGCGGGCGCGCAAAGAGATGCGCGGCGTACTCCGGCGAATGAATCACCGAGCGAAGCACCGCCGTCTGAAACTGCCGGCTGGGGAGTGCAAACTGCTTTTGCCATGCAGTTCTGGTATCCGGATCGACCGGGCGCTCCAGCAGCAGGAGAAATGCCGCTTCGAGAAAATCGGCATTGCAAAGCCCGCTGAGCGCCGGATACGGCACACGGTCCGGCTCTGCCTGCGAAAGCACCGCAAAGACCTCCGCCGAGCAGGGCATCTCGCAGCCTGCCGCCGCCATTCTCTGCGCCGCGATTGCATAAAGCGCACCGGCTGTTTGTTTCTTCATCAGATCACCCTGACCTTCCGTTTATCAAAGCGCTGCCTTTTCCACGCAGGCAGTCCATGTCATCGGCTCACTGCGGTATTCCGCAGGCAGCGGATACAAGCCCTGTCCGACCGGCACCAATGCCGCCAGACGCAGACCGTTCGCCGCAAGCTCCTCGCTGAGCGTTTCTTTTGTCCAGAAAATATCGTAAATCGGGTAATTGCCCCAGCCGTTCCGCGCACGGTGCGGCAGTTCAAAATCCCTGTTGGGGACATCGAACAGCAGCTTGCCGCCCTCGCGCAGTGCATTGCGCAGCATGCCCCAGAGCGTCTTGCGGGTGACATATTCATAATGCCGCAGGAAGCGGAACACCGTGATCACATCAAATTTTCCGAGGATGCCGCCGGACAGCAGATCGGATTCCCGC
>CAMNAY010000225.1 GCA_946531975.1 uncultured Ruminococcus sp.
CGGCGTGACAAATTATGTCTATGATGTGATTGTCGGCGAGATCAGCTATCAGACAGCCATCACCAGCGCCACAGCGGACACGGTTCCGACGACAGCAGAGAGTTCCGTGGATCTGACTGCCTCGTCCAGTACCGTTACATCGACTGTCATGACGGAGGAAACGGAGGCCAGCACAGAATCTTCCGCCACGATGACCTCTTCGGAGACGCTGACGGATGATTCCGACGCGGCAGTATCCTCGACCTCCGAGGAGAGCGGCTCCGGCGATCTCCCGCAGACCGGCAACAACAATCCGGCTGAGATGATCCTGGCAGCGGCAGCGATGCTGCTCGGCGCGATCGGCGCAGCCTATGTGTTCGGCGTGAAGCTCCGCAGAAGAGAAGAATGATCCCGCGCACGGATCCCATGAATCATGAAAGCGCCCCGGTACTTCCCATAGTACCGGGGCGCTGCTGTTTCTGTCTGTTCAGTGATCCGTAAACACAATGAGCTTGTCCTCCGGTCTCAGCTCGACTGTTTCTTCGTCCTGGTCACCGGAGAAGAGCCGGACAATATTGCCGGGCTTCACATATCCCAGCACAACGGTCGGGTGCCAGTCCTTTGTCGCGTCCCAGACTGCACGGATGAGCTGCCCCGACGTACAGGCGGGCGGGATTTCATTGAAGAATGCGGAGACCTTTTTGGCGTAGACCTCCTTGCTCTCGTAGACCTCCGTGCCCGGCTGATCGTAGGTGAGAATATCAGTGTAGAAATCGAAGATTGCTTCCTTCTCGCCGATCTGCGTGACCATCTTGCTGATATAGCGGTTGCTGATGACAACATTGTTGATGCTGTATTCCGGCTGTTTGCTGCGGGCCTCGTCGCCGAGATAGCGGCTGATGCTGTAATTGCTGACAATGTCGTGATGCTTCGGATTGATCAGCTCCACGATGATATCAATGCTCTCCGTGTCGAACTGCGGATCCGCCTTTTTCTTGTCAGCGATAATATCCTGCACATAGACAAGATTTGCGAGGGCGTTCGCGTCGATGCTCTCATTCGGCGCATTGTCGTCGGAGAGGATCAGCACACTGACATCGCCGTGCTCCTCATCCTCGCCGAAGTCCATGAACCAGTCAATCGTGTCGCAGATGATATCC
This sequence comes from uncultured Ruminococcus sp., assembly GCA_946531975.1. GTDB lineage: Bacteria > Bacillota > Clostridia > Oscillospirales > Ruminococcaceae > Firm-04. The sequence continues at coordinate 1,140 of CAMNAY010000225.1, forward strand.
TTATCGAAGATGGTCGCTTCGCGCGTGCCTGTGACAAACGGATAATCCTTATAGCGGTTGACGCGGTCGAGATGCTCTTTGTCGTCGATGACCACGATCTCCAGGATCTTGCGGGAGCCGTCGGGGTCCCATTCGCCGCAGAACGCCGCAAAGCCCTTCATGATATCCTCGCAGCCGGCATTGTGCCCGAGGATGATGACGCGCTTTTTGTCGATCCAGTAATTCCTGTTGATGCTGACGGCGATGCTGTCCTTTGAGACGGTATCGGCGCGGCGGATATCCGCTTCACTGTTCGCAACGAAATAGAAGTAATGCTTCAGCTCCTTTTTGCCGGTTCTGCCGTCGGTTTCCTCCAGCTCCATCGAGCCGAGAGGGATTGCGTGACGGTGCTTGTTGAGGTAATCGTCGATGTAAAGGAGATCGGCGCGGTGCATGATCCGTTCTCTGCGGGCTTCCTCCGGGAGTGCGCGCTCACGCTCGGTGAGCATCTCCTCGGCGCGGGCGAGCAGCGGGTCTCTGCGGGCGGGCTTCCATTCGCGGACGAAGAAGGTCGCGCCCTTGTTGGAGAAGAGGTCGCTGTAAGCGAGATTCAGCTCCGGCATCAGCGAAAACTGTGAGAGAATCTGCCCGAGGATGCGGTTGACGCGGACGGGCACGATGTTATTCTTCGCATTATCCTGCTGGAGCTTCTTGTTCTTGACGATGCGGTCAACGAGCTCTGCGGTCCAGTCCTCGGAGATTTCGACGATGATCTTCTGATCGTCATCCGATTCGTCCGAGCCGGTAATATCGGAGACCTGCATCAGTGCCTTGATGGTCTGCGCATTGCCGCGTGTGAACTCATCGCGCTTTTCGCGCATGGCGAACTGACAGACGGAGTTGTTGATGTCGCTGCCGAGAATGACGACGGAGCGTGCATGCTCCAGGCAGATGTCACGGAGCTGCTTGGAGGAGTAGACATCGCCCTCGCGGACCACGACATAGACGTTGTTGCGCTGACGCTCGCGGAGGTAGCGGAGCGTCCGGCGGATTGTGCCGAGACCGCTGAGACGGCGCCGCAGATCGTCGTTTTCCTTGGCAATCGTGCCGGCAAGGCGGTCATTGATCTCCTTTTCGATCTCCTCCCTGCGGCTGTCTGTCAGCACGACAACGCGCTGTCTGCCGTCGCAGTAGAGCAGATCGTTGATGATCTCGGAGGCGCGGGAATTCCAGTTGAGGATCACGAGGTGATCGGAGATATAGAGCTTGCGGGAACCGGAATTCGATTTCTCGATGAAGCCGGAGAGCGTGTTGGTGAAGGTACCGATGACAGCGCCCGTGAAGGTGATCGTACCGATGAGCACAACGATCAGACAGACGATGACGAGCATGACGCCCGCTTTGCCGATATCCTGCACAACGCTTTCGATGCAGCCTGCGTCAAGGATCATTGTGATTGTGTAATAGAGTGCCGCCCAGAAGCCCATCGACTCCGCGCCGCTCGGTGCGAGTGCACGGATGATAACTGCGGAAACGATGAAAAAGCAGATATTGACCACTGCGATGATCAGGATAATCATCTGCTGCGGGTGCTTTGCCATCTGCATGCTGAACCATTCTCTGAATTTTCGTAACATCTGATGACCTCCGATTTCTTGTGTTTTTTACACAGAAATTTGTGCACTATATACTTATTATAACACAAAAGTGCAAATAATGCAATACATATAGAAAATTCTTTTCTGCGCCGCAGACAGTTGCTTTTTTTTATCGGCTATGTTATAATAATAGAAATGACTTAGAACGGAGAAAGCAGCTATGATCTATGACAATATCCTCGCAGCACTCGGTCACACGCCGATGCTGCGTCTGAACCGCCTGCCGAAGCCCGGCAGCGCGGAGATCCTCGTGAAGTTTGAAGGGCTCAATGTCGGCGGCTCGATCAAGACCCGCACGGCGTACAATATGATTTTGCAGGCGGAGAAGGCAGGAAAGATTACCCCGGAGACGGTCATCGTCGAGCCGACAAGCGGCAATCAGGGCATCGGGCTTGCGCTGGTCGGTGCGGTGCGCGGCTACAAGGTCGAGATCATCATGCC
>CAMNAY010000226.1 GCA_946531975.1 uncultured Ruminococcus sp.
GCATGACCATTCTTCTGACGCCGTTCATGTCCTGTACCGCAAAGCTGCCGATCTATGCATTCTTTGTCAATGCCTTCTTCCCCGGAAGGGGCGCGCTCATTATGATCGGGCTGTATCTGCTCGGCATCATCTCCGGCATCCTGATCGCGCTGCTGTACAAGGCAACGCTGTTCCGCGGCGAGGCGGTTCCGTTCGTCATGGAGCTGCCGAATTACCGGATGCCCGGTCTGCGGAATGTCACGCAGCTTCTCTGGGAGAAGGCGAAGGACTTTCTTCAGAAGGCGTTTTCCGTCATCCTGATCGCAACGGCGGCGGTCTGGTTCCTTCAGAGCTTTGACATGCACCTGAATATGGTCGAGAACAAGGAAAACAGCATTCTTGCCGTAATTGCCGGCATGTTTGCGCCGATGATGAAACCGGTCGGACTCGGAGACTGGCGGCTGATCGTTTCACTGGTCAGCGGCTTTATGGCGAAGGAAAGCGTTGTCTCAACGATGGAGATTCTGTTCAGCGGCGGCGTCAGTACCGTCATGAGCAGTCTGTCTGCGGCGTCTATGCTGGTCTTTTCGCTGCTGTATACGCCCTGTGTCGCTGCTGTTGCATCGGTCAAGCGTGAGCTGGGCGGAAAGTGGGCTTTGATCGTCGTAATCTGGCAGTGTGCTGTGGCATGGATCGCTGCACTGCTGGTGCGGCTGATCGGATTGATGATTGTGGGGTGAGCAGATGCATCTGATTGATATTTTGCTGTTGATTGTGCTGGCTGCTATCTTTTCGGCGGCAGTGCTGAAGTGCATTCGTGATAAAAAGCGCGGGAAGCATGCCTGCGGCGGAGACTGTTCTGCGTGCAGCGGGTGTACGGGCGGGTGCCGCAGATGAAAACGGTTCTGCTGACTGCTGTGCTTGGCGCGGTGCTGATCGCCGCACTGTATCTGACGGTCCGGAAATTCCGGCGGGGCGGGGGATGCTGCGGCGAACGGCAGCAGGCGGAGCGGCGCGTCATCCCCGCAGACCGGAACAGGGCACATTATCCGTATCATGCCGAACTGGACATCAGCGGCATGACCTGCAAAAACTGTGCGGTCCGGCTTGAAAACGCGTTCAATGCGCTGGAAGGCACATGGGCAAAGGTTGATCTGAACACGAAAACCGCGAAGCTTCTGCTGAAATCGGAACCGGATTTCCGGCTTCTGATGCAAACAGCTGCAAAATGCGGCTATACGGCATCAGAACGGAAACCGGAACGATGACTCTTGACAAATCCGACAAAATCCGATATAATATAGGCATTCGAGATGTACGGAGTGCCGGTCTGTTCAAGAGGAGGTGCGGTTATGACCAATCGTATGTATTTTACCCTGTCCTGCAACCGGGAGGATCTTTGCGCGGTTCACCGCTATGCCATGTGGGATCTGACATCCAGATTCGGGAATGCGCCGTTCTGGGAACGTGAGGAGATCCTTGAGAAATGGCTCGATGAGCCGTTCGATCAGCAGAAATGGGCAGCGGCAAAACGCGCACCCAAACACTTCTGAAGCCTGCAATGCTGCCGGTATCCGTGAGAGAGACATGGATACCGGCTTTTATGCGCAATTCTGCGGGGAATCAGACTTGACAATCTTCGCGATTTGCTGTATACTATAAGTTGGATTTTCAGAGATTCCAAATTTTATCTGAGAGGATGGTTCACGCCATGGAAGAACAGATCAAGGCGATGCGGGAACAGATTGAGCAAGCCGCTGCCGCGATTCAGGATTCAAAGGAGATGTATCAGCTCCGGAAGCAGTACCTCGACAACAAGTCCGGTCAGATTTCCGCGCTGATGAAGAATATGCGCGATCTGACACCGGAGGAGCGTCCGGCATTCGGAAAGATCGTCAATGAACTGAAAACATGGGCACTTGACTTCTTTACCGCGCAGGATGCACGTCTGAAGGCGGCAGAGCTTGCAAAGAAGAATGCCGCTGAGCAGATCGACGTCACGATGCCTGCTGCACCGCACAGCGCCGGTGCGCTGCATCCGAATACGCTGATCGCCAATGAGCTGATTGACATTTTCGCCGGCATGGGCTTCACGGTCTTTGAGGGACCGGAGATCGAAAATGACTACTATAATTTCACCGCACTGAACACGCCGAAGGATCATCCGGCACGCGATATGCAGGATACCTTCTATGTCTCGCCGGAGCTGCTGCTTCGCACGCAGACCTCCGCAGGTCAGATCCGCGTTATGGAGAATACCAAGCCGCCGATCAAGATTCTTTCGCCGGGCAAGGTGTTCCGCTCTGATGATGACGCAACGCACTCCCCGATGTTCTCGCAGATGGAAGGTCTGGTCGTGGACAAGGGCATTACCCTCTGCGATTTGCAGGGTATGCTCGATGTGTTCGCGCAGAATGTCTTTGGCGAGAATGTCAAGACCCGTCTGCGCCCCTCCTATTTCCCGTTCACGGAACCGTCTGTTGAGGTCGATGTGAGCTGCTTCTCCTGCGGCGGCTGCGGATGCCGTCTGTGCAAGGACACCGGCTGGATCGAGGTTCTGGGTGCCGGCATGGTCAACCGCAAGGTGCTTGAGAACTGCGGTCTGGATCCGGATGTGTATACCGGTTTTGCATTCGGCATGGGCATCGAGCGGATCGCAATGCTGAAATACGGGATTCCGAATATCAAGATGCTGTTTGAATCGGATACCAGAGTGCTGTCTCAGTTCAGCGAATAAAGACCTGTAAATGAAATTAAGCGAAAGGAACTAGTAACGATGATCGTTCCATTAAGTTGGTTAAAGGAATACGTTGAGATTGATATTACCCCGCAGGAGCTTGAAACCAAGCTGTTTGACTGCGGATTTGAGGTCGAGACCCTGACAGAGCTGGGCGCGGATGTCTCCGGCGTTGTCGTCGGACAGGTGGAATCCCTTGAGCCGATTCCCGACACGCATCTCTCTGTGTGTCAGGTGAACTGCGGCGAGCACGGCAAGTTCCAGATCTGCTGCGGTGCTGATAACGTCAAGGCGGGCGGTAAGTACCCCGCAGCACTCGTCGGCGCACAGGTCTATGCGACTGCAAGAGACCATGTGACAATCGAAGGTCTCATGAAGATCAAAAAGGGCAAGCTCAAAGGCTTTGAGTCGCACGGTATGCTCTGCTCCGGCATCGAGATCGGTCTGAATGAGGATCTCTATCCGGGCG
>CAMNAY010000227.1 GCA_946531975.1 uncultured Ruminococcus sp.
ATAAGTTCTATGGACTGAAGGGCTGCGGCGTGCTGTATAAGAAAAAAGGCATCGTGCTGGAACCGCTGATTCACGGCGGTGCGAGTACGACGATCTACCGCAGCGGTACGCCGGATGCACCGGCAGCAGCGGCGCTTGCGGCAGCATTGCAGTATGCAGTCAGTGAATATGATGCACGGCTGCAAAGCGTGCGGATGCTGAATCAGATGATTCGCGCATACTGCGCACAGCAGGGACGCATCCGCATCAACAGCCCGGAAAATGCTGTGCCGCATATTCTGAATCTATCGGTCAGCGGCATCAAGGGCGAGGAGATGCGGCAGCGGCTCGATGAAAAGGGCGTGTGCGTCTCGGTGAAATCCGCCTGCTCTGTGCCGAATACGCCGTCACGGGCGGTCATGGCGGTCTCGCATGACCGGAAAAACGCGCTGAATTCATGGCGCATCAGCCTGTCGCATCTGACATCTGCGCAGGAAATCGAACAGTTCACCGATATTCTCGGACAAATCATTTCGGAGGGATAACCATGCATCATGCAGAGTTCAGAACACAGACTGTTGATTTGGAGCATTTGCTGCGCTGTGCCGAATCCGGCGAGGAATGCAGCTTTGATCTGAACGGAAAGCGCCGGATTCTCTACGGCTGGGGACAGTGCGACGGTGTGTTCCTCAATATTGCGGATGAAAACGGAGAAATCCTGTGGCAGGCAGTCGGCAGGAGCCGTGCGGAATGTGCCGGAAAGCTGAGAAAGGATTTCCCGGAGGCTTCGGATTTTGCCGGATGATAGGCTGAACCTATAACCCGCAATGACTTTTTCGCATTGGACAAACGGCAGCTCCTGTGCTATAATAAGACCATACCAAACGAAAGGAGCTGTACAAATGATGACAAGAAAAGTTGTCTTACAGCGAATGTTCCGCCCGGTACCCATTTGTACAGGGCGAATGCGGAACGCCGGACGATGTTGAAGCCGATATTTGCCACGGATAATACCTCCTATGATTTTGCTGCAATTCCAATACCGGCTGCCTTGCATGAAAGTTTTGCTTGCTTGCAGATGCACGGCATCGTCGGGTTTGAATGCTGATCCGCCTGAGCTCCCATTCGGTTCAGGCGGATTTTTATATTATAAGCGCTGTGCTGTATATTGATTGAGAGAAACATCAAAAACCTATTGACTCGATGTGAAATATATGCTATAATAAAGCATACTAAATTAGTATGCGAACAGAACGCTGCTGTATAACGAGGTGAGAATCATGGATCCTGCACTCAGACAAACGGTGTGCCGATCAGAAGCTACATTGAACAATATGCTGCAATTTGAGGTGATTGTATGAGCAGCCGTTTATTGGAAGGGAAATTCGGCATTGAGCGGGAAACGCTCCGTGTGGATTCCCTCGGAATGTACATATGAAGGCGCAGACCCGTTGATCGCAGAAGCGTGTGTGTTAGTATTTCAAAGATTGCTTTTTATGATATTAGGTATACTCACGCACACGAATGAATAGAAGAACCGCCGTCTGCACCAAACGCAGACGGCGGTTCTTCTGAGAGGGGCTGAGAGGGATTTCAGTGCTTATGCACCGGCTTTGAAAAGATACCGTACAAAGGTGAACATATGCGGGCGAATGGATCTACCGACATGGTCGCCGCCGATGACATAATGCCAGACATGATCGACACCGTTTTTGTCCAGCAGATCATGATAGGTGCCGGGCGTGCCGTAAACAACGGTATCATCGGAACCGCCGGTAATCATCAGCAGGTAGGGCTTCACATCACCGAAGCGGAACTGGTCTGCGCCGATCAAGCCCGGAGCAACACCCGGTGCCGGACACATCGCGCCGATATAGCCGAACAGATCCGGACGCTTGAAGCCGATATACATCGACTCTCTGCCGCCCATCGAACCGCCGGTGATTGCCGTGTTTTCGGGTCCGGTCTTGATCGGATAATTCTGCTCCATAAACGGCATAATCTCCTTTGTGAGCAGGTTAATGAAATTGTCATAGGCGGCATTATTGGCATTGTCCATACCGGAGCATTTATCCTGTGTCGCACTCGCATAGACATCGGGGAAGACAACGATCATATCCTCTGCTTCACCCGCCGCGATTGCATTGCCGATGATAAACCGGATGCGCAGTGAGGCATCGCCCATTTCGGTCATGGTGAATTCATCGCCGCCGTAGCCGTGCAGAATATACAGCACAGGGTATTTCTTTGAGGCTGAATACCCGGCAGGCAGCAGCACATTGAAGCTCTTGTTCCGCTTGCAGACGTTGGAATAGATTGTCTCGCGCTTGTAGGTTCCGTACTGCACGCCGGGGATTTCCGCCGTTGAGGAGGCAGGCTCCTGATTGAGCAGTTCTTTTCTTGCATCCGCCATGAGTGCTGCACCGGTGGCGTATTTCCGCGGCTTTTCCATTGCTTGCAGCAGCATTTGCTTGAGCAGGGTCAGATCCGCTGCATTGATTTTCCCGTCGCCGTTCATGTCTGCTGCCGCACCCTGCTTCTGTGTCAGTGTGCCGGTTGTCAGCAGATAATCGCGCAGCATGACCAGATCCGTTTTGTCACAGACGCCGTCCGCATTGATGTCACCGGGTTCTCCGATTCCCTGCTCCGTCACTGCTGCGAGGTAATTGACACAGGAGCTCTGCGCCAGCGCACCGAGCGTGACAGTTTCGTTCTTTCTGAAATCTTTTCGGTAGAGCTGATAGGTGACCTGCGGGTTTCCGTCATCCGTCAGGAAGCCCGAGGCTTTTGTCCAGCCGGAGAGCCATGCAGGGAGCGGGTTCACTCGCGTATCCAGCACGATATACGCGGTCAGATCGCCGCCCGCCGTGAAGGTCGCTTCATCGCCTGCATACTTCTTGGAATCGCACGCGGTCCGGATCCATTCTGCGCTGCTGAGCGTTTTCGGAACGCTCGTGAATTTGAATGCTCTGTCACCGAAGACCGTGCTGCCCGCCTGCATCGGTTCAGTCTGCACAGACCAGTTCGCTGCATTTGCGGTGTCGTTGACTGCCAGATTTTTGATGAATCTGCCTTCCGCCTTTTCGGCAGATTCCGGCGGCGGGGCGGGCTGACCGTTTCCGATCAGCGAAAAATCATCGACCATGAGCCAGTTTCCGGCGTTGCCGTCGGATGCAAAACCGACCT
>CAMNAY010000228.1 GCA_946531975.1 uncultured Ruminococcus sp.
AATACGACGCCGCTGACCAATGCGTTTTTCGCACTGCTGCGGAAGATGGCGGATGCCAAATGTGACACGGTTGTGATGGAGGTCTCGTCCTTCGGTCTGGAACAGCACCGCATCGGTCCGGCACATTTCGCCGCGGCGGTGTTTACCAATCTGACACAGGATCACCTCGATATTCACGGAACCATGGAGAACTACTATCAGGCAAAGCGGATGCTCTTTGACCGCTGCGATTTTGCGGTTGTCAACGGAAACGATGCATACGGAAAGCGCCTGTTCGGAGAGATCTCCTGTGAAAAATGCACCTACGGCATCCGGCAGAATCCGGAAGACCGGTTCGATGCCATGGCGGATGACATTTCGCTCAGCACCGAAGGAACGGAATTTACACTGATGCTGCACGGCACGGAGCAGCGGCTGTTCATGCGCATGACCGGCATGTTCAATGTGAGCAATGCGGTCGCAGCACTTGCCGTCGGCACACGGATCGGCATTCCGCAGGATGTGATGAAGGAGCTGCTGCTGGATTACACCGGCGTGCGCGGCAGATGTGAGGTCATTCCGACTGCACTGGATTTCACCGTGATCTGCGACTATGCCCATACCCCCGATGCGCTCGAAAAAACACTGCTCAGCCTGCGGGAATGCACGGTCGGGCGGCTGATCGCCGTTTTCGGCTGCGGCGGAAACCGCGATGCGGCAAAGCGCCCGAAAATGGCGCGGGCTGCGGCGGCAATCGCAGATATGCTGGTCATTACATCCGATAACCCGCGGGATGAAGATCCGATGACGATTATCCGCGATATTCTCGCAGGGCTGGAGGACACGGATGTTCCGTATCAGACCGAACCGGACAGAGCAGAAGCGATCTATCTGGCAATGTCTCAGGCAAAGACCGGCGATGTGGTCGTGCTTGCAGGCAAGGGACATGAGGATTACCAGATTATCGCGGGCGGTGTGCATCTGCACATGGATGAACGCGAGCTGGTTGCAGATGCGGCAAAGCGCATTTTTGCAGAGCGTGCATAATTTTACTTGATTCAGGGAGGACACTATGCCAATCTGGCTGACACTTTCCGCGGCGATTACCGCAGCGGTGATCGCGGCACTGGGCGGATTCATTCTGATTCCGTTCCTTCGCCGCATTCATTTCGGACAGACGATTCTGGAGGAGGGCCCCGCGTGGCATAAATCCAAGCAGGGAACGCCGATTATGGGCGGATTCCTGTTTATCATCGGCAGCTTCGCCGCAACTGCGGTCGGCTATACGGTCTGGCGCATCACCGGCGGCGTGGATATCACGACCGATGAAACAAACAACCATGCGCTGAAGCTGCTGACGGTTATGATGTTTGCACTGCTGTATTCGCTTTCCTGCGGGTTCACCGACGACTATATCAAGGCGGTGAAAAAGCAGAATCTCGGTCTGAATCCGAAGCAGAAGATTCTGTTTCAGATTGTATTTTCCGGTGCATTTCTGGCAATCCTATATTGGCTGGGTGAACGCAGCACCGTAATTGATCTGATGTTCGTGCAGTTTGATATCGGTTTCTTCTATTATCCGCTGATGATCGTGTTCATGATCTATGTCATCAATGCGGTCAATCTGACCGACGGCATCGACGGACTCTGCGGCTCGGTCACGGTCATTACCATGCTGGTCATGACGGTGCTGTGTGCGGTGCCCTCGCTGGGACTGCCGGAATATTCGCTGTATGCGATCACGGTCGCAGGCGGCTGCATCGGCTTCCTTGTCTGGAATCTGCATCCTGCAAAGTGCTTTATGGGCGACACCGGCTCGATGTATCTGGGCGCAGCATTCACCGGACTCGGTGTCGCGTGCAGAATGCACCTGCTGCTGATCCTTGTCGGCATTGTCTATGTGCTGGATGCGCTCAGCGTTGTAATTCAGGTTCTTTACTACAAGTACACAAAAAAGAAATACGGTGAGGGCAGACGCATCTTCAAGATGTCTCCGATTCACCACCACTTTGAGCTGTGCGGCTGGAGTGAGTACAAGATCGTGCTGGTGTTCTCGCTGGTCGGTCTGCTCGCGGGCGTCTGCGCTGTGCTGACACAGATCTGAAACCATAAGAGATAACTCGGAACGGAGCGGTTGGAATATGGCGGCTAACGCAAATGCAAAAGATCTTCAGAGCCGGAGCACCGGCAGACTCAGACCCGCCGGAAAGGGCGGGCGGCTCGTGGACAGCGAGGTTGACGGCGTTCTGCTCGGAACGGTCATCGCACTGCTGGTCATCGGTCTGCTGATGATGTTTTCCGCCTCCTATCCCGCCGCGATTGAGGACGGTCAGCCCGGCACGTTTTATGCGGTGCGGCAGCTGGTGTTTGCCGGCGCAGGACTCGTCGCAATGGGCATCCTGAGCTTTGTGCCGTATCAGGTTTTTGAAAAGCTGTGGATCTCCGGCGCTGCGTTTGTCGCAGCATCTGCCGGACTGGTTGCCGTGCTGATTCCCGGCATCGGACTGACGGTCAACGGTGCGACGCGCTGGATCGGCGTCGGACAGAATGCAACCGGCGGAGGCGGTATCACATTCCAGCCGTCTGAGTTCATGAAAATTGCGGTCGTTCTGTTTTTCTCAATGCTCATTGTCCGGAACGGACACAGAATGAAGTCGTTCTGGTACGGCATCGTGCCGTATATGGCGATGCTCGGTGTGATCGCCGGACTGATGATGGCGGAGCCGCACCTGTCCGGTACGCTGATCATCGGTACGCTTGCGCTGACGCTGATTTTCGTCGGCGGCGCAAGACCGGCGCATTTCGGCATCCTGATCGGTGTCGGCGTCGCGGGCGTTACCTGTGTTGTCCTGTTCCTGATGTACCGCAAGGGCATCGGATATTTCTCGAACCGAATCCTGTCATGGCGCGACCCGTTCAACGAAAAATATATGCAGGATGAAACATGGCAGACCTGTCAGTCGCTCATCGCGATCGGATCGGGCGGAATGTTCGGTCTGGGTCTGGGTGCATCCCGCCAGAAATACCAGTATCTCCCTGAGGCGCAGAATGACTTTGTATTTGCGGTTCTGTGTGAGGAGTTCGGATTTGTCGGCGCTGTGACGGTCATTCTGCTGTTCTGCCTGCTGATTTTCCGCGGATTCTATATCGCGGCGAAGGCAAAGGATAAGTTCGGCATGCTGGT
>CAMNAY010000229.1 GCA_946531975.1 uncultured Ruminococcus sp.
TTCGGTCAGCAGCCGATGACGGGTCAGGCTCCGGTCTTCGGTCAGCATCCGACGACGGGTCAGGCTCCGGCCTTCGGTCAGCAGCCCGCTTTCGGTCAGCAGCCTGCATTCGGTCAGCCTGCCGGATTCGGTCAGCCCGCTGCGGCAGGTTTCGGAAGTACATCCAAACCTGTCGTGAAGATCCCGTTCCGTCTGATCGGAAAGCTGATGATCGTTCTCGCGCTTCTCTGCTTCTTCCTGCCGTTCATTTCCGTTTCATGTTCGATGGGTTCCTACGGCGGTGAGCAGGAAATCGGCAAATTCTCCGGCTTCGATATGATGCTGGGCAATATGGAAACCTCGGATCCGACCAGCGGTCTCAGCAATTCGTTCGGTCAGGACGATGATGACGACGATGACTGGGACTGGGAGGACGATGAGGATGACAGCACTTCCTCTGAGACGGAGAAAGAGGAGGAAGAATCTGCAAAGGAGAAGAAGAACTACTGGCTGTGGGGCGCATTCGGCTGCGGCATCGTCGCACTCGGCGTTCTGTTTGTCAAGGGCAAGATTCCGGCACTCGCAGCAACAGTGCTTTCGCTGGCCGGCGGCGCGCTGGTCGCAGTGACCAGAATCACCTTCAAGAAGTTCTATGAGTTCGATAAGCTCAATGATATGGATTCGGGAGAATACGGACTGGGTAAGATGTCAGAAATGATTAAGGTCAATACCAAGCCCGGACTGATCATATGCATCATCCTGTTTGTAATCGCAGCATGCGCATGCCTGCTGGAATTTCTGCGGGAGAAGAATGCGGCATCGTCCTCATCTTCCGATTTCTATTGATGATGCGGCGGCTGTCCGCGTGACAGACTGCCGGAATTGAACTGTTATCGCTGTGAGCGGCAGAGGGCATGCCTCTCTGCCGTTCATCTTATTATTACGTGAAAAAGGGGAATGTGTACCATGACTGTCAATGAACTGATGAAGCAGATTGATAGCAAGCTGACCGGCGATATTGTAAAGGATATCGCCTATCTGCACGAGCTTTCGCTGGAGCTTCGCAGGGAGGAGAATGCCGGTGAGCTGATTGAAGCGGTCGCAAAGAAGGCGTTTGAGATTATGCCGGAGGATCAGCGTGCCGCATTTGAGGAGCAGACCTTTGTTAACGGCAAGCGGATGGATCAGGTGTATGCGCAGGCGCTGAAGCTGGTCAATGAAGGAAAGCTGCAGGAGGCAGAGTCGGTTTTGTCGGATATCGCCGATAAGATCGCAGAGCATTATGAGAATGCACAGCCCCGCCTGTTCAGCTTCCGCAATCCGTTTGAGTACCATATGTACCGGTATTTTTATCCCAATGACAAGGAATTCGACCGCGCTCCGTTTGATTTTGCAAATTACTTACAGCTCTACGGATTTGTGCTGCTTGACAATAAAAAGCTGGATGAGGCGGAGGCTGTGCTGGAACGTGCAATCCGGTTCAATCCGGTGAGTGCGGATGTCCGCTTTGAACTGGCAGAGCTGTATAAGCTGCGCCGCGACCGTCAGAAGCTGCTCGCGGTCAATCAGGATACACTGCGCTTCTGTACGACCGCAGACCGGATCGGCAGAGTGCTGGCGAATATGGGCTTCTACTGCTACTACATCGGCGATTTCTATGAGGCTGCCGTGTTCTATTTTGAGAGCCTGCGTTTTGAAAACTCCAAGCCCGTCGAGCTGGAGCTTCAGGACGTCATGCACCATATGAAGACATACGGACAGAAATTCACGCCGCCGACAGAGGGTCAGACCCTCGATGTCTACCGGAAATACGGTCTGATGCCGCCTCCGAACAGCGATCTTGTGAATCTGGCAGTGACACTGGCAAATTCTGCGCAGGAATACGGAAAGCCGGAGCTGGAGGGGCTGTTTACCCGTGTGGCATTTGATCTGACGAACGATCCGCAGTTCCGCGAGCGGATGGAGATGATCGAACGGAAGATTCAGGCTGCAAAGGAAGATGAGGCGTAAGATGAAAACGATCAGACCTTCCGACCCGCGCCTGCAATATATGGGGCGTATTGACTTCAGCAATCCGGATGCACCTGTGTTTTTCTGGGCCGGATCGCTCGTGCAGTTTGCATTTACCGGTGATACCCTGATGCTCAGCATTGCCAATCACCGGATCTATAACGGTTTGCAGCTCGGCTTTCTGATCGACGGAAAGCAGCATCAGCTGGCATTGAATGAAGAAAATGACACGCCGCAGACCTATGAAATCTCGGTCAGCGGCAGCGGAATGCACCGCTTTACGCTCTTTAAGCGTCAGGATTCGACGCACTCCTTTACGCTCTGCGGCATTGCGCTTGCAGAGGGCGGGGATCTCTGTGAGCTGCCGCCGCTTCCTGCACTGAAGCTGGAATGCTACGGCGACAGCGTGACGGCAGGCTCCGTGGTTGAAGCGGTGGATAGGGTTGCCGCATCCGACCCGCCGGTCTATGACTCGAAGCTCGACAATGCATGGCACAGCTATGCGATGCAGACCGCAAGACTGCTGAATGCGCAGGTGCATCTGATCGCGCAGGGCGGCATTGCGCTCTTTGACAATACCGGCTACTTCGATAACGGCAGATACGGCATGGAAACTGCCTACGACAAGCTCGCGTATTTCCCCGGCGATGCAATGACACCGTGGGATTTTTCGCGGTATATTCCCGATTTCGTGACCGTCGCGATCGGTCAGAACGATCAGCATTTCGACGGCCGCGACCAGATTCTCTCCCCGCAGCAGCGTGAGCGCTGGCTTGAGACCTACTGCGGCATTCTCGGCGAACTGATGCAGAAATACCCCGATGCGACGTTCATTCTGCTGCTGACCGTGCTGATGCACGACGATTTCTGGGAGCAGCTGCTTGACGATGCATGCGAGCGCATGAACAGTCCGCGTGTCAAGCGGTTTCGCTTTACGCGCACCGGAAAGGCGACACCGGGTCATCCGCGCATTCCGGAGCAGTGCGAAATGGCGTGTGAGCTGACTGAGTTCATTCAGTCGCTGCGCTGCTGAACTGCCGGTGCAGCGCCTTACAGAACAGCAGACCGATGATGCAGAGCACGAACCATAATGCCGAAAAGAGCGGGCAGATCTGCCCGAGCAGATTGAGCGGCCGGGCGGTATAATCCCATACCTGCCAGCCCATGA
>CAMNAY010000230.1 GCA_946531975.1 uncultured Ruminococcus sp.
AGGTCGGTTTTGCATCCGACGGCAACGCCGGAAACTGGCTCATGGTCGATGATTTCACGCTGATCGGTGACGGTCAGCCCGCAGCGCCGCCGGAGCCGGTCAGGTATGAAGACGGTAAGTATATCACCGGACTGACAGTCAGCGATACAACCAATGCCGCAAACTGGTCTGTTGTGACGCAGCCGAAGCAGCAGGGCAGCGAAGTGTTCGGTGACAGAGTATTCAAATTCACAAGCATTCCGCACACACTGGACGGCGCAGAATGGATCCAGACTGCGTGTGATTCCAAAAAGTTTGCAGGCGATGAAGCGGCATTCAAAGCAGGCGCGGATATTTCCGCTTTTGTCGCGCTGGATACCCGTGTCACTGTTCCGGCATGGCTCGGAGACTGGACAAAAACTGCGGATACTCTCACCGACGACGGCGAGCCGCAGGTGACCTATCAGCTTTATAAAAAGGATTTTGCAGCAGGTCAGACCGTCACGCTTGGCGAAGTCAATCAGGCAAGCTGTGTCAATTATGCTGTTGCAGTCACTGCACAGCAAAAAACGCCGGTAATCGGCGACATCAATGCAGACGGTATCTGCAACAAGACTGATCTTGTTATGATGCGCGATTATCTGCTGACAACCGGAACCCTGACGCCGGAGCAGGGCGCGATCGCTGACATGAACGCTGACGGCAAACTGAATGCCGTTGATCTCACGCTGCTGAAGCAACTGCTCATGAAATAATACAAAGTCCGCTGCCTGATTTCCAATCAGACGAAGGAGGGATTCACTTGAAAAAGCATCCGATAATCTGTATTGCAGTGATGCTTTCGATGCTGCAAAACAGCGTTTACCTGCCGGCTTCGGCAGAATCTGTGAAGTATCTGCGCGGTGATCTGAATTCTGACGGGAAGCTCGATGCCTGTGATCTCACGCTGATGAAGCACGGATTGATGTCGGAATATGAATCGCCGTCCGCACAGATCGCGGATGTCAATGCGGACGGTATCACAGACCGGAGCGATGCCGAAATGCTGCGGGATTACCTGCTGACAAAAAACGGCAGCTTTCCGGAGCCTTATGATATTGAGCCGGATGCGCCGCAGATCCAGCCGCTCTCCGGCAGCCGGAAGATGGAATACCTCAGCCGAGGCGTCAGCGCGGTCAGCAACGGGAAAGGCGTATTTGTGAGCTGGCGTCTGCTCGCGGATGACCCCGCAGATATTGCATTCAATGTCTACCGCACAACGGACGGCAAAACCGTCAAGGTCAATGACAAGCCGCTGACCGGCGGCACCAATTTCACGGACAGCAAGGCTGATCTGAAAAAGGATCAGACCTATACCGTCAAGGCGGTCATCGGCGGAAAGGAGTTTGACACGGACGGCAGCGATACGCTCCCGGCGAATTCTACGGCGAATGTCCGCATTGTGAATATCAGGAAGGGCAGCACAATACATTTTGTCTGGGTCGGCGATTTTGACGGCGACGGTGTATATGATTATCTGGTTGACCGCTGCTCTGACGATCACCAGAAGCTCGAAGCCTACAAAAGTGACGGAACATATCTCTATACGATCGACATGGGCTATCAGAGCGAAAATAAGAACAATATCTCCCCCGGCGCATCAACGATTGATGTCGGAATGTGGGACGGTGCGACAGTCTACGATATGGACTGCGACGGTTATGCGGATATTCTGCTGCGCATCGCGGACGGCGTGACCTTTGCGGACGGCACAAGGTATCAGAACAGCAATCCTGCCGCACAGGAAATTGCGGTCATCGACGGCAGGACCGGTACGCTGAAAGCCTCTGCGCCTGTTCCGGATGACTATATCAAAGT
Organism: uncultured Ruminococcus sp.; assembly: GCA_946531975.1. Lineage (GTDB taxonomy): Bacteria > Bacillota > Clostridia > Oscillospirales > Ruminococcaceae > Firm-04. The sequence goes on from CAMNAY010000230.1 coordinate 1,837, forward strand.
CGGTCCGATGGCGTGCATGATGGAGATCGGCTATCTGGACGGCGTGCGCCCGAGTGTTGTCTGCTGGATGAAAAACCGCAACAAGGACAAGACCTTCAACAGCATGACAGCCGCATTCGGCTATGACGAAAGCGGTACATTCAAGATGCATTGGCGCTATAAAAACGAGAAGATGTTTGAGAACCGGAAGGAATATAAAAACGGCTATGCAGAAGCACATCAGATCCGTGTTGCCGATGTGGATTATGACGGAAAGGATGAAGTGCTGCACATGGGCTATGCCCTGAACGGCGATGGTTCTCTGCGATACCATGTTGATGAGATCGTTCACGGCGACCGCTGGTTTGTCGGCTCATTCTGCAACGGGAACAACGGCAAAGAAATGTACGGCTACGGCATTCAGCAGAATAATCAGTTCGGTCTGCTGGAATATTCCTATAATGCCTCGACCGGCGAGCTGCTCTGGACAAATTATGCCAAGGAAGGTACAATGGATGTCGGCAGAGGCAATGTCGGCGATATTGATCCGCGCAGCGACGGTTTTGAGATGTGGTCATTCCAGGGATTATACAGCTGCAGCGGCAAGCGGCTCGGCGACGGGGCACTCTATCCGTGTCTGCGGCTCTGGTGGGACGGCGACCTGCTCTCAGAAGCGTATAATGACAAGAAATTTGAAAAGTGGAATTGGCAGAACAGCAGCACGACACGCCTGCTGTCACCGTGGAAGCTCACGGACTGCACAGGATCCGAGCGCGGTGCACCGATGTTCTATGCGGATCTGAACGGTGATTGGCGCGAGGAGGTCATCATGACCAGCAGCGATGCTTCCCGACTGGTGATTCTGGAATCGACAGACCCGACGGATATACGCCTTTACTGTCTCGCGCAGAATCCCTGCTACCGCAACTGCATGACTGCAAAAGGCTATTTTCAGTCACATATGCTGGACTACTATCTCGGCACCGGCATGGAAATGCCGCAGACACCGGATATTTCAATCATACCGAAAGCGGCACAATAAACGGAATCTATCTGAGCGGCAATGATAAGGATGCCGAGTTGATAACCAAAACAGGCGTCAGGTTCGTTCAGCCGCAGCATTTGCATGGTGCAGAACAATGCGGTATTCCGTCAGTATGCCGCCCGTATTGTCCGCAAAATGGCAGAGCATGATCTGTCTGAACAGTGCAAAACGGAAAACGCTCATGCAATCTGAAAGTATCATAACGAAAACCGCCGCCTGACTTCCAATCAGACGGCGGGCGGGGAGCCCCCGCTGGCATATCATTCACTTCCCGATGTA
>CAMNAY010000231.1 GCA_946531975.1 uncultured Ruminococcus sp.
TGAAACTGCACAAATATCTATCGCGAAATTCGTAAACAATTCCGGCAGGCAAATTGACGGAAATCACTTGACACCCCCCCGAAAAATGATATAATAGTATCAAGGGGAGTGTATACTCCATTAGATGCGTTTGACCTTACAGAAAGGAGAATCGCTATGAAAAAAACATTTGCAAAGCTGTTTGTCTGCGGCATGGGCGCGGTGCTCCTGATGCAGGCGGCGGTCTCAGCGGCGGCATATGCGCCGGATGCGGTGATCCCGGCGGAGCGCTTTGATGCGGAATCGCTCAGCGCGGTGCTCGGGAAAGAAGTTGTCGAAATCTATCAGCGCCCGAGAAAGGATCCGAGAAGCGGTTTCTTCGGCTGTGTCTACACAACAGACAAGGGTTATAATTACACCCGTGTTATATCCGGGCTCTCTGTGACCTATGCCGACGGCACAACGGAATTCACGCAGGATTGGAAAGGCTCCTATGATGAGACCGTTCAGGCGTTCCTTTCCGACCCGGATGTGATCTGCGTCGAAAACTGCTATGAATACTTGCTGGACTACGGTTATTCGCCCAGATATCAGGTCTGGTCTGATCAGCCGCTGACGGAAGCATCCTTCTCCGTTCCGTGTACCGTGCGGGAGAATTCGTCGAACGGCGGATATTATGTTTATCTGGAATCCGCTGCAATTCTGAGGGAAGAGAATGATTCTTACACAGATGAAGCGGTGTATCAGCTCTATTTGAGCAATCTCGAAGCGATCCGCAGCGGAGAGGGCGTGGAAGAGGCATATATCGCCATGGTAAACGACCTGGACGGCGACCCGGATTATATTATCAGCACAGCCGAGCATGAGAGCGTTCTCTTCCGCGGCGACCTTGACGGCAGCGGCGATCTCGGTCTGCGCGATGCCGTGCTTTCCGCAAAGCTCCTCGGAGAGGATCACACAGCAAATGTTCTCACACAGAACGCCGACATGAACGCAGACGGCTGCCTAGACCTCAGAGACTTCCGTCTCCTGGTGCAGCGCCTGAGCTGAGATTACAGATTCCGCTGACCCCGCGCCCCGTCTCATTTCCCGTGAGACGGGGCGCTTTTTGCACGCACGCGCAAAGTGACCAAATTCAAGGTCGATATTCGTACAGATTGCCAAAATAAAGAGCGGGACTTGCGTTTTTCCGAAAAATATGCTATACTAAAGTGAATCGGTATTGCCGCGGCGGACAGCCGTGTGAAGAGCCGAAAGTCCCAGTGCAAAGGAGGCACTATCATCATGAATATGACCCAGACAACGGTCCTGAACGGCACCCCCTGCATCATGCTTGCGGCCGGCGGCTATGAGGCGTACATTGCCTATGAGCTCGGCTCCAATGTCATTCGCCTGCGGGATGTCAAAAACGGCATCGACGTCTTCCGCTTCAACCCGGAGAACACCGCAGAGACTCTGCGGCAGTCGGCTGAAGTATGGGGGCTCCCGACGCTGTATCTGCCGAACCGGTTTGCAGACGGTGTGCTGAAAACCTCCGACGCGGTGTATCACCTGCCCGTCAACGAAGCAGCACCCTACAACAACCACATCCACGGCTTTCTGCATAAGCGTGCCTACAAGGTGCTCTCGCAGCATGCCGACGAGAACTGTGCTGTTGTGAAGACCGCCTACGACTACGACGAGAACGACCCGTTCTTTGCGTATCTCCCCCTGCGCTTCCGCGTGGAGCTGACCTTCACGCTGAGCGAGTACGGTCTGGAGCATAAATTTGCGATGATCAATCTTTCGGACAAGGCACTGCCTGTTTCGCTGGCAACCCACACGACCATTCAGGCACCGTTTCTGGACGGCGCAAAGGCTGAGGACATGCGCCTGATGGTGCCGATCGGCAAGCGCTGCGAGCTCAATGAGCGCTGCCTGCCGACAGAGCGCCTGCTGGAACCGAAGCTCTCCGATCTGGAATACAAGAACGGCACCAAGTGCCCGGTGCTCCAGAATCTCGACAATGACATGTATCAGGCGGAATACGGCACGCTGGACGGACAGAAGTTTTACGGCGTCATCTGCGAGGATGTCGCGAGCGGCAAGAAGATCTGCTACGAGGTCAGCGAGGAATACAAGTTCTGGATCGTCTGGAACGACAAGGGCTTCAACGGTTACTTCTGCCCCGAGCCCATGACCGCGATGATCGACGCGCCGAATCTCAGTCTCCCGCCCGAGGTCACCGGCTACCGCGAGCTCAAGCCGCACGGCGTCTTTGAAGCGAATCAGCGGTTCTTCACTGCATAATAAAAATAGTATGAGACGCGCTCCTGTGATCAGGGGCGCGTTTGTTATAGGTATTGCTATTTTCGCGGATCTGTGCTATAATGCAGATACAGAATCCGTGACGCAAAGGAGGCGTTTTTGATCGTGACGGCAGAACAGAAGACAAAGGCTCAGCGCATTCTGCTCATCGTGCTCTGCGTGCTGACAGCCGGCTCGCTCGCATGCAATGTGTATTTATTCCTGAATATGCGCTTTCTCCTCAGTGAGGTGGACTATCTTGGAAAGGATGTTGCGGAGCTGAAATATCCTCCCGAGGAAGTGACGGAATCGGAGCCCGATCCCTTCGAGGGGCTGGAGACGCCGGAGACCGCGCAGAGCAGCGAAGAGGATCCCGCAGCCCGTGCGCTCTATGAATCGCAGTGTCAGTCGGTGAGCTATGAAACGCTGAACCGCGGCGGCAATTCCCTTATCCGGCAGTATTATACCTTCACCGGCAAGATTTTGCAGGAGATGGAAGGGCATTACCGTCTGGGCGTCGGCGACGGCTACAGTGATGTGATCTATCTTGACTATATTCTGCCGGTCGGTGCGGAGCGTCTGCTGGAGGACGACTATGTGACCGTCTGGGGGCAGAGCCTCGGGCTGTATACCTACACGACGGTTTCCGACAAAGAGGTGACCGTGCCGCGCCTGCTGGTCGGCTATCTCGACCGGCTCACGGAGGAGGAAGTCTCCGGGCTCGGCAAAAAGCAGTATGAGACCTATGCGATCGGCGAGACGCAGGAATATGACGGCTGCACGGTCACGCTCGAGAAGCTGCTTGTGCG
>CAMNAY010000232.1 GCA_946531975.1 uncultured Ruminococcus sp.
CGCAAATGAGAAACGCCTGCATGCGCTGGGCAGCGATTTCAGCGGAAAGCTGATCATCAGCAGCAATATCAGCACAGACGGCGAGGCAATGCGCGTCAATTATTCCTCCTACACCGGCGGTGCCGGTCTGATCGCCGATAACCCCGCGCTTATGGTGATCCGCATGCTGATCGCACTCGGCATCACCGAGGCAGCGGTCGCGGGTCTCGACGGCTACGGCGCGGTTTCCGCAGAAAACTACTGCGACAGCAGTCTGGCGCTCGGCTCCAGTATCCATCTCAAGATCGAGCGGAATGAGCTGATCCGCAATGAGCTGAGCCGCCTGCAGGGGAACATTGCCCTGCATTTCCTGACGCCGAGCAAATATCAGGCGTGACATCGCCGGGATCCGGACTGAAACAGCACAGCGGGATGTGTGATCATGCCCGCAGGAAGGATAAAGGAGTTCAATACACGAATGAGCAGAGAGGGTAAGCTGGTCAAAAATACATTCATTATCTCGATCGGAACATTTTTGCCGAAGCTGGCAGCATTTATCACACTTCCGATCCTGACAGGCTGTCTGGCGAAGGAAGAATACGGTGTATATGAGCTGATCATGGATATGGTCTCGCTGCTGCTTCCCACAGCAACGCTCCAGATTCAGACAGCCGCGTTCCGTTTCCTGATCGACAGGCGCGATAAGACCGATGATGTGAAGAAGATCGTGACGAATATTTTTGTATTTATCGTGCCGATTGCTTTGCTCGCGCTGACGATCCTGTTCTTTGCAATGTTCTTTTTCCTCCCGAACGAACAGACAGTGCTCAAGCTCCTGATCTGTCTGTATTTCTTCGCGGATATTCTGGTGAATGCGACCAGACAGATCGCGCGCGGCTTGAATAAGAACCTCTTTTACTCGGTCAGCGCGGTCGTCAGTGCAGTGTGCAAAATGCTCTTTGCACTGCTGTTCGTGCAGTATCTCCAGATCGGACTCTTCGGCGCAGTGCTCTCGCTTGCGCTTGCATCGCTCGTCTCTCTGATTGTTCTGCTCATCACCTCAAAGATCCACCGCTATATCGACCTCAGCAAGGTCAGCTGGGGGCAGATCAAGGAGCTGATCGGCTATTCCTGGCCGATGGTTCCGAACAGCATGTCGATGTGGGTCATGCGCCTTTCCGACCGCTTCGTGATCACCGGCTTTATGGGGCTCGCACCGGTTGCGGTGTATTCTGCGGCGAATAAGCTCCCCTCGATGCTCACGCTCGCACAGACGACCTTTACGATGGCATGGCAGGAGAATGCCAGCATCGTTTCCAAAGACAAAGATGCCGGTGCGTATTACAGCTCGATGTTCCGCACCATGTTTGACCTCATGGCGGGCTTCATGGGTGTCCTGATCGCCGCAACGCCGATCCTGTTCAAGCTCCTGATCCGCGGCGACTACTCAGAATCCTACCCGCATATCCCGATTTTGTTCCTCGCGATGTTCTTCTTCAGTATGTGTGCGTTTCTGGGCGGCATTTATGTTGCCTACATGGACACGAAGAGCGTCGGCGTCACGACCGTTGTGGCGGCAATCTGCAACCTGGTGATCAATCTTGCTGCAATCAAGTTCATCGGCATCTATGCAGCATCCATTTCCACGCTGGTGAGCTATATCCTGCTTTATGTCTATCGCATGTTCCATGTCAGAAAGCTGGTCGAAATCCGCTATCAGCCGCTGCACATTCTCATCGTGATCGCGCTGCTGGTTGTGGAATGTACGCTGTGCTTCTTCCGGAACACCTATCTCAACCTGCTCAATGCGGCCATTGGCGTGATTGCATTTGTCATCCTGAATCAGCCGCTGATCAAGACATGCTGGAAAAAAGCGGCAAAGATGCTGAAACGCGCATAAAGCCCGAATGAATCCGAAACGCAAGGGAGTGAGAACCGATGCCGGAACAGTATACGCCGCATACATCGACCCGTTACTGCCGCACAGCGGAGCGGCAGTCCGAAAAGCCGCTGCCGGAGCTCTATGCTTCGCGGGAGCAGTGCTGCGGCTGCACAGCCTGTGAATCGGCATGTCCGGTCAAAGCGATCCGCATGACGCCGGATGCAGAGGGCTTCTTCTACCCGGAGGTGGACGCCGCGCTGTGCATCGGCTGCGGAAAATGTACGAAGGTCTGTGCATTCAAGCCCGATCAGCAGAAGCGCGCAGAGGGCGGCAAACCCGATCATGAGCCTGCGGTCTATGCCGTCAGGCATAAGGACGAAGCGATCCGTGCAGCGTCCCGCTCCGGCGGCATCTTCACGGCGCTCTCCGATCTGTTTCTGTCAGAGGGCGGGGCGGTCTACGGCTGTGTGCTGACGGAGGATTTCCGTGCGGTGCATGTCCGCGCAGAGAACGCAGCCGGGCGCGACCGGATGCGCGGCTCCAAGTATATCCAGAGTGATCTGCTGGACTGCTTCCGGCAGGTGCAGGCAGATCTCCGCGCAGGAAAAAAGGTGCTGTTCAGCGGCACCTCCTGTCAGGTTGCCGGGCTGCGCAGCTTTCTCGGAAAGCCGGACAGCAATCTTTTCTGTGTGGATATCGTCTGCCACGGAGTCCCGAGCCCGCTGGTCTGGCGCAGGTATCTTGCATGGCAGACGGAACAGCACGGCAGCCGCGTGACGGCTGTGGATTTCCGCAACAAGCAGCGCTTTGGCTGGAGCGCACATGTGGAGACGATCTGCTTTGAGGACGGCACGGAAACGGACAGTCAGATCTTCAAGACGATGTTTTATTCGCACAGTATCCTGCGCCCCTGCTGTTATCATTGTCCCTATAAATCCACCCTGCATCCCGGCGATATTTCCATTGCGGATTACTGGGGGATTGAAAAGGCAGCGCCGGGTTTCAGCGACAACAAGGGCGTTTCGCTGGTGCTGATCAATACAGAAGCGGGACAGCAGTGTTTTGACCGGGTCCGGGATGCACTGGCTTGCGTGCAGACAAAGCTGCAGGACAGCTTGCAGCCGCCGCTGATCGCGCCCTTTCCCGCACCCCCAAAC
>CAMNAY010000233.1 GCA_946531975.1 uncultured Ruminococcus sp.
GGGTGCATTTCGACGGCTGCACGACCGAGGAATATTACAAGCTGTTCAGCGCAGGGCAGCAGGCTGTCTTTCATCCTGTCACAACGGCGAAATTCTCGTCGCTCGTGCAGGAGATCATGCGCCTGAATGCCGAGTCCTACGCGGATACCGAGGTGCTGACCTCCGGCCTGCTCGCCAATCTCCTGACCATGCTGCTGACCGTCAACAGCGTCGCCGAGGAGACCGACACCGCATTGCAGGCGAAGCTCAAGACCGTGCTGGCGTACATCGACGCGAATTTCACCGAGGAGCTGCGCCTGGACGAGCTTGCCCGCCGCTTCGACATCAGCAAGTATTATCTCACACGCGAATTCAAGCGCGCATACGGCGAAACCATCTTCCAGCATATCATCGGGCTCCGCATCAATTACGCAAAGCGTCTGCTGCGCTTCACGGACAAGTCCGTGGAGGAGATCGCAGCGCTCTGCGGCTTCAACGATCAGAGCTACTTTTCCAAGCAGTTCAAGAAGGCGGAGAATGTGACATGTCTCGCATTCCGCCGCAGATGGCGCGACTGAGCGGTTTCCCCTCGCCGCCTTGCGCGGAGCGAAGGCGACGGGTGCCGTGCGGTTCCTTTTGACCGCAAAGATGCCCTTCTGCCGGAGTTCCGCCTGATCATCAATACCGTACCTGCACCGGTGCTCGATGCCGCACAGCTTATGTGCGTCCGTCAGGATGCGCTCCTGATTGATCTGGCTTCGGCGCCGGGCGGGGATGACTGCGAAGACAAAGGACGGTGCATTCGGATGACGGATAAGTTCTGGCGGATATTCGTGATCGGCGGCGTGATCCTCACAGCCGCTCTGGCACTTGTGACCTTTTGCGCGACGCAGCCGAAGGACGAGCTGCGCACGGAGCGCGTGCAGGTCGCCGCTGAGCCGGAGATGTCGCCGCAGACAACAGCGGATACCGAGACGACCGTCAGTGCCGTTCTGCACGAAACCTCGACAGTGCTGCGCACACAGGATTCCGTCAGCACGGAAACAACAATAATTACAACAATGCCGGACACAGACCTCAACACCGCAGATCCTGCGGCGCTGATGCGTGTGTCCGGCATCGGTTCTGTATTGGCGGAGCGCATTGTCGCGCACCGCGCTGCAATCGGCGGTTTTACGCGGCGCAGTCAGCTCACGGAGATCGAAGGCATCGGCGAGGAGCTGGCAGCGCGCATCATGGAGGCGTTTCACATAGAGGGCGAGCTCCCGCCTGAGGTGCCTGCTGTCACAGCGCCGCCGCAGAACGCGGAGCCGGAGCCTGTCGCCGAAACAACCGAAGCACCGGCGCCCGGTTACTACGAGCTGAATCATGTGACCCGTGAGGAGCTGCTGACGATCCCCGGTATCGACGAAGAGAAGGCGGATGCCATCCTCAGGCTTCGGGAAGAGCTCGGCGGTTTTCTCTCGATCAACGAGCTCTGGATCATTGAGTCACTCTCCGGCGATTACATCGTGCATGAGCTGACGGACTATTTATATGTAGAGAACGACACAGCCCGCTGATTACTGCATGCGGCTCTCGGCGGCGGGGTAGAAATCCTCGCCCTCGATCTTTCCGCGCTGCCAGGCGTGCTGCCGCGACGGGCGCAGTGCACATGCCCCGACCGGCAGATCGGAGAGCAGATGCAGCGAAGGATCCATCTCGCAGAGCTCGCCGACCGTAATGACCACGGCGTCCTCATCGGTGTGATTCCCGCAGCCGCAGATGAACTCCCAGGCGTTGTCGTTGAAATGGTGACAGACGGTCGTGATGTCGGCACCGTCAAGCACATGCAGGCAGGTGAGCACCAGTGTATCGGGACGCTTCGAGAAAGGATAGTATGCCATAGCGTTTACCTCGTTCCATAATATATAGTATAAGACGGCTGTACTTCATATCTATATCATACAGCATTCCCCGGAAAAAAGCAAGTCCTGTCTGTGAATGTGAAAAATATGCGAAAAATACACGATCTCGTATAAGGCTGCAGCGGGAAATAAAAACCGCGGCAGCGCTGAAAAAACGGATTCGGTAAGATAAAACGCCATTTTGTAATGATTCGGAGACAAATTGTAACCGAATTGTAACAGTTCGATGCTGATTTCACGGAAACTGTGCAAAGAAATCATCATGCTGTCGAAAATGTATAAACCAAGTTGCCTGAATTCGTTATATCCTACAAATAAAGTGACGAAATAGTGATTGGGATTGACTTTTGCGCGGATTTCGTGTATATTTACAGTATGAAAACATAGACCGAAGTGCGCGTACTGACCGGAAGCCTGACACCGGGATGCACGCAATCAGCGGTTTGTGTTCATAAAGGAAGCGATACACGCTCCCGGCTGCGGAAATCGCAGCGAAATTCAGCGCCCGTCAGCTTGCGGGCAAAATTTCCGGCTGCGACGCAGCAAAATTTCTTCGCAGCAAAATGAAGGAGGAAACTTACAATGAACAAGCTTAAGAAGTCCCTGGCACTGGTCGCTGTTCTGGCGATCGCGTCGTCCGCACTTGTTGCTTGCGGCGGCAATTCTAGCAGCACTGCTGATACTTCCAGCAGCAAGTCCGAGTCCAGCGCAGAGGAGTCTAAGGACGAGTCCAGCGCAGAGGAGTCCAAGGATGAGTCCAGCGAAGGCGGCGCAGCTGCTGAGCTGACCAACGAGGATCCGACCCTTTCCATCCTGTCTTGGACCGACAACGACCTGAAGAACATGTTTGCAGTTCTGTTCAAGGAGAACAGCGAGTACAATGCAGACAATGTCAAGTGGGTCCAGGTTGGTACCGGCGGTGAGGAAGCTCGCGACGAGTATGTCAACTACTTCAACGGCGGCGAGGACTGCGACCTGTTCTGCCTCGAGGCAGACTGGATCCTCGACTACATCGAGAAGGATGAGTACACTGCTCCGCTGACCGACCTCGGCTTCACCAAGGACGATCTGACTCACGGCTACAGCTATGTTACCGCAATCGGTACT
>CAMNAY010000234.1 GCA_946531975.1 uncultured Ruminococcus sp.
GGCGGACGCACGCTGATCTGCGTGACGCTCTTTGACCGCGACGACTGGAACGATCACCTCAGACTCTACGACTACGGCTTTGCGCTGGCCTCTGACTATCCGGTCAATCCGCCGCAGAACCTCAGTGTTCCGGCGGAGGGCGGCGCGGAGCATACGGTGCGGGTTTATGCCCGCGAGCCCCTGACGCTGACGGCGTGGCGCGGCATTCCGCCTCAGCCGGACATGACCGTACTGCTGCCGCCGTTCCTGACCGCACCGGTCGGAAAGGGGACTGTCGTCGGCACGCTGATCTATCACACGGACTGCGGAGAGATCGCGCGAGTACCGCTCTGCACAGCGGAGGAACTTGTCTGCACAAAACCCGAAAAAAGCAGCTCCGGATTGCTTTCCCGGCTCACAGAACTGTTCAGAGGGGATAAAAGCGGGTAAACCAGATATACGATTTGTATAATCTTCGTTATATTATACAATAGAATCGCACCGGTTCTGTGGATTCCGCTGATTTTTCATGAATTTGCCAAAATCACTTGACGGAATTGGACAATTTTGCTATAATGATATTGGCGAGCAAACACAGTAACAAATGCACCCGAGCATCCGTGTTTGATTTTTCAGTGATTCTAATTCGCCCGCCTTTCATGGTAAATCACTGCCCTCTCGAATACCCGTAAAGCAAAACAGGCTTTCTCGTTTACCCGTGAGAAAGCCTGTTTTGTCGTTTTATGCAGAATCTGTCCGCACATCCGCTGCTGAACATCCTCAGTCTGTCCGCATCTGAAGTGCATGCAGAAATGCGTCGGTCTCCTGCTCCGTATTGAATGCGGAAGGCGAAAACCGTACTGTTCCGGCTGCCGCAGTACCGAGCGTGCGGTGTGCCAGCGGCGCACAGTGCAGACCGGCACGGACACAGAATCCCTGTGCCGCAAGCCGCGCTGCGGTTTCATCCGGCAGCTCCCGTCCGAGCGTAAAGGAGACCACCGGCGCATACTGTGCATGCTCCGAACGGTACACAACCGCATCGGGCATCCGCCGCAGTCCCGCGATCAGCCGCTCACAAAGTGCGGACTCATGCGCAAAAATCTCTGATAAGCCCCGCCTCTGTACATCCTGCATTCCGGCATCCAGACCGGCAATCCCAGGCACATTGACCGTTCCGGATTCCAGTGCATCGGGCAGAAAATCCGGCTGACGGAGCGATGACGAAAGCGAACCGGTACCGCCCTGCATCAGCGGCTTCAGCGGGACCGTCCCGTCAGTGACCAGCATTCCCGTTCCCATCGGTCCGAGCAGACCCTTGTGCCCCGCAGTACAGAGCAGATGCATGCCGTCCCGCAGAGAAACCGGCAGATGCCCGCATGCCTGCGCGCCGTCCGCGATCAAAATGATGCCGCGTGACCGGCAAAGCTCCGCAAGCTGACGAACCGGCAGAATCTGTCCGGTCACATTGCTGACCAGCGTACAGATCACAGCACGGGTATCCGGACGCATCAGCCGCCGGAATGCCGCGACAGTCCGGTTATCATCCGGATCAACCCGCGCAGCCGAGCAGCGGATGATGCCCGCTTCTGCAAGTGCCGCGGCAGGACGCGCCGCAGAATTATGCTCCAGACTGCTGAGAATGACATGATCCCCCTGCCGAAGCAGTCCGTGAATTGCAAGATTCAGTGCATGGGTACAGTTCTGCGTAAAGATTACATGCTCTGGCTCAGCATCCAGCATTGCCGCTGCTGTTTCCCGTGCATGATACACAGCCTCGCCTGCACGCACTGCCGGCGGATGTCCGCCGCGTCCGGGGTTTCCGCCCGCTTCCGTCATTGCCTTCTGCACGGCGCGGTACACAGCAGGCGGCTTTGGAAAGCTGGTTGCTGCATTGTCAAAATAAACCGGATTCCGCGAATCGAAAGGCATAGGCAGTCCGCTCCTTTCTCAGCAGGTCTGATACGGAATCTGCCGGTCGGAAAGCAGCGCAAACACCGCAGACGGCTCCCCCGATACCGTAAACTGATACGAACAGCCTGCCGCAGCGGTCACCTTCCGCACCTGATACCGGAAGCGGTACTGCGCGAGCAGCCGCTTGACCTTTTCTGCATACGTTTCAGACTGCACGACAAAATGGGTCACCATAGAAATCAACTCCTGTCTGATGCAGGCAGCACGCTGCCCGCAGTTTTTCAGGCAGCGACGGGATACCGGTCTCTGCCTTACCGGTATCATATGCCGTTTCGACACATTCTGACACAGCAAACGCGCTGCACGGTTCTGCCCGTACAGCGCGTTTTGTCAATCCTCAACAATTTCGTAATACCAGTTTTCATATCCCAGCGGCGTCGCGCCGTAGGGCTGCATCTCCTTGCAGCAGATGACCTCGACATGCTCCTTCGTCAGAATGCCGCCCTCCGGCTGCATCTTGAATCGCACGACCGCTCCCTCTGCGGAAATCGCATCCAGACTGACACCGGTCATCAGGTCATCCACACCGTCCGCAAACTTCCGGTAATCCGGTGTATCCTCTGAGCTGATGCCGAAGTGATTGTCGATCGTCAGATAATCGGTAATCTCCGTGTTGTATTTGTTGGCGATCAGGTAATTGGCAGTATTCTCATACGATTCACGGTGCTTGGTGAAGTGGTTGACCGCGGTATTGCTGTCCAGACCCGACGGCCGCAGCAGCAGCCAGAAGGCGCCGTATGCCAGCAGTACAAACACGATCGCTGCAAAGATAAGCTTCTTAATTTGTTTGTTCGTCATGTTTCAATCCTCCCCGCACAAATAATTATATGCGCATTTTGATTATATCACACAGTCTTTTATTTGTCAATGCGCAAACTGACTGCGATACAGATTTGCATAGAATCCGCCGTCTGCAAGCAGCGATTCATGCGTTCCCTGTTCAATAATCTGACCGTCCTTCATGACCAGAATGAGATCTGCTTCACGAATGG
>CAMNAY010000235.1 GCA_946531975.1 uncultured Ruminococcus sp.
ATGCTCCCGAAAGCGGACATCATGCTCCACAAAGAGCAAAGTCGGCTGCTGCTCCTTCAGCAGATTTTCAATCTGCATACGGGAGAATACGTCGATATAATTCAGCGGCTCATCCCAGATATACAGGTGTGCAGGCGTCAGCAGACTCGCCGCAATCAGCAGCTTTTTCTTCTGTCCCTCAGAAAGCTCCGGAAGATTTTTCCCGAACTGTTCCCGTTCAAAATCCAGACGCCGCAGCAGCGCACAGAACCGGCTCAGTTCGAGACCTTGTGCTTCGCAGAATTCCGGTATGTTTCCGCGCAGATGATCGGTACGCTGCGGAATATACGAGACAGTGAGATTCGGCGCAAGCGCAAGTGTACCGGATGCGGTCAGCGGCAGATGATGCACTTCGGCGCCGGCACATTGCAGGATCTGATGCAGCAGAGTGGATTTCCCGCAGCCGTTCGCGCCGTGCAGTGCGATGCGCTCACCCTGCCGCAGCGTGAAGGTCAGTCCTGAAAACAACGGTTCTTCTGCGCTTTCATATTGCAGACTGTAATCGCGGACCTCCAGCAGCTTGTCCTTGTAATGCGTCAGTCGGGTCAGCCGCAGTGCAGCCGTTGTCTCAATGTCCTGCATCAGACCTTCCTGTTCCTCGATCTCCCGCCCGATGCGCTGCTCCATCTGTCTGACGCGGCTTTGCATTTTCTTTGTCTTTGTGCCGATAAAAGATCGCGTGCTGATGCAGCGGTCATGCTCCTTCACCGGATCAAAACCGATTTTTGAACGCTCGGATTTCTCTGCCCATTCCGCCGTTCTGCGTGCAGTCTGACGGAGCTTGCGGATCTCCTTGCGGTGCTTTTCATTTTCTGCGGCGGAAAACCGGTCTTTCTTCTGCTTATTCTCCCACCAGCTTGTGAAATTTCCGCTCTGCACCTCAATGGTTCTGCGGTTCAGTACGAGCATATGATCGGTGCAGGCATCGAGCAGGTCGCGGTCATGCGACACGAGAATAAACCCTTTTTTTGAAGCGAGATACTGCCGGACGATCTCTCTTGCCTGTTCGTCGAGATGATTGGTCGGTTCGTCGATCAGCAGGAAGGTATCGTCACCGGAGAACAGCACCGCAAGCATGACCTTTGTCTGTTCGCCGGGGCTGAGCCGGTGAAACGGACGGTAGAGCAGTTCTGCATCCTCATGCAGTGTCGAAAGCTCACAGATGACGCGCCAGCTTTCGCAGTCCGGACGCAGTTTTTCGATCCATTCTGCGGCGGTCTGCTGCATCTGCGCCTCTGTCAGTTCATACGGAAACAGCGAAAAGCCTGCCGGTGCGGTGATGCTGCCCTGATAGGCGAGATCACCGGTAAGCAGATGCAGGAAGGTTGTTTTGCCTTTTCCGTTCCGCCCGACAAAGCCGAGCTTCCAGTTTGTGTCAATCGAGAAGGAGACATTCTCAAAAATATGATCGAAGCTGCCTTCATAGTAAAATGTGAGATTCTGTACACTGATCTGTGCCATAGTAGATTCCTCCTTTGTGTTGCCGGACATCCGGATCGCCAAACACGAAAAACGGAACCGCTTGTTTGCCAAACGGTTCCGTTCTGTTCACGTCTCTGAAATGCGCACAGCAGCCCGCATTTGCAGCAGGGCAGGGGAATGCTGATGCAAAGATAATCTATCCACAAAATGAGACGATGAGAACATCCTCCGCATTTGGCGACATGACAGACCTGTGCGCTTTCCATTGTACAGCGCACCTGTCCGGTATTTCATGTATTCCAAAATGCAGATTATTTTCTCATCCTCTCACCTCTCTCACAGAATTGCACTCATTATAGCACAATTCCGGCGCTTTGTCAAGAGACAGAATTCGCAGGTGTAACCTGACCGGCATTTTTCCATACTGTATAGGTGAGATCTCAAAACCATAGAAGGGGGTGACAGCATGACAGACCGTGACCTGCTGGCATTGTATACCGCGCACGACGAGCGTGCGGCTGCGGAGACAGATGCAAGATACGGCAAAGTGCTCCGGCAGACCGCAAGGCGGATTCTCGGAAGCAAAGAGGATGCCGAGGAGATCGTGAATGATGTTCTGATGCGGGCGTGGCGCTGCATTCCGGAGGAACCGCCGGAGAAGCTGCTGCCGTATCTGACTGTGATGACGCGCAATCTCGCGACAAACCGCCTGGATCGCTATACTGCAAAGCGCAGACAGGGCGAACGGAGTCCGGCAGTGCTGGATGAGCTTTCTGAGTGTCTCGCAGCACCGGAATCAGTTGATGACGCGGTTGATCAGCGGCTGCTTGCGGAGGCGGTGCAGCGGTTTCTGCATACGCTGCCGGAGGATGCGCGGGCGGTGTTTCTGCTGCGGTATTACTATGTGCTGCCGCTTGCGGATATCGCTGCACAGCGCGGGATCGGACTCAGCCGGGTCAAGGTGCTGCTGATGCGTACCCGCAAAAAACTGAGAGCTTATCTGGAACAGGAGGGATTTCTATGACAAACCGTGATCTGTTTGATGCGATCGGGATGCTTGATGCGGAAGAGTGCAAAAAAGCACTGATCCCGCCGGAGCGCGGATCTCACGGCAAGGGATTCCGCATGGCGGCAGCAGTCTCGGCAGCAGCGGTGCTTGCGCTGACCGCAGGCGTATCCGTATGGATGATCGGCAGGCTGAAGGAGGAAAATCAGTATCTCACCGTACCGGCAGCTTCCGGGGACTCCGAAGCGGCGGTGCAGATTGAGCCGCAGGTGCGGACAGTCCCGTTCGATGATATTTCAGAGGATCAAATCTGCTTCATGTCGGCGGCATATGCACCCTATGCGCTCACCGTTTCCGCAGAGGAGCAGCAGGCGCTTGCCGCAGCGCTGGAGCAGTCGCAGTGGACGGAAACCGACAGTCCGGCGAACGAACCCGACGGTGAATACGATCTGATGTATGTGTACAA
>CAMNAY010000236.1 GCA_946531975.1 uncultured Ruminococcus sp.
CCGGTGCATTGTCAAGCACGGGATATTTGGACGACTTGAGAATAACGCCCGCGGGGGCTCCCCGCAAATTCTGTTTTATCGCAAGTACACTTTTCTTATAAGAGAGATCCTGAAAACAAAACGCCCCCGATACGCGGTTGTATCGGGGGCATGCTGTTTACCGTTTCTTTGAGGTTGTCGTTGCGGCAGCGGTCGTTTCCGTGGTATCGGTCACATCCGCGGTATCCGTGGTATCCGTTGTTGTCTCCGGCACCGGATCCGGCGGCAACAGCGAAATGTCATGCTGCTGCGTGCAGAACTGCCAGAGATATGCCGCATAGCCCTTCGGCGCGAAATGAATGCCGTCGCCGCTCTGATACTCCGCCTTCAGCGCGTTCCACTGATTCTTCAGCTCCGGCGTCACATCCACATAATGACACAGCGGAGAGGCATCTGCGTATTCCTTCAGCGCCGCATTGTATTCATCGACCTTCGCATTCGTTGTGAACGAGATGCCCGCCATCACCGGCGTCGTCGGCACAACGATCAGCCTTGCATGCGGCAGAACCTCCCGCACAGCCGTCAGCACGGTCTCATAATTCTCGCAGTATTTCTCCTTTGAGGTCATGTGCAGGTCATTCAGCCCGAAGGCGAAGGATACATACTGCGGGTGCAGCGTTTTCAGCGCTTCAAGGAGACTGACATCCTTTCCATTGACCGTGAACTCCTGCTCAAGCACATTGCGGATGCCGATGCCGCCGTGCGCAAGGACATGATCCGCAGGAACAATGCCGTAGGTCTTGAGCCCGAGCGTGATGCTGTCGCCGATAAAGACCGTATCGCTCAGAAGATCGTCTGCATCCTCCGGGAATTCATAGACGCGGATTGTGCTGTCAAGCTCCACATCCGAGAGCACACGCGGCAGCGTGGGATAGGTCGTGAAGGTCGTTTCCGTTGTCGATTCGGTCGTGGTCTCCGTCGTCGTGGTAACTGTGGTCGTTGTCGTCGTCGTTGTTGTTGTGGTGGTTGTCGTCGTCGTCACAGGAAGTGTGGTCTCAGGCAGGGAAACGGTCGTTGTAACAGTTGTTTCGGCAGGCAGAGAAGAATCTCCCTCCGCCGATGGCTCCGCCCTGCCCCCGCCCAGAAGAATCGCGCCGACAAGCAGAACCTCCGCTGCGATTCCGATGAGCATTCCCGTGCCGTCTGAACAGTGCATGTCTTTGTTTCACTCCCGTCATCTGATAATCATACTATATTTATTCCGGGCTGCCGGAATCGTCGTCGAGTTCGTCAAGCTGGATAAACCGCTGCTCATAGGGGCTTTCCGGCTCCTGCGGCATCTCCGTATCCGGCTCCATGTCAAGATCGGTGACACCGAGCTGTGTCGAAAGGAATTCCGCGGTGATCTGCCCTCTTCTGCCGCGGTTCTGCAAGCGTTCCTTCACAACGCGCTTTGTGATCTGATACACCAGCGCGAAGACCGGGACGCCGAGAATCAGCCCCGGGACACCGAAGAGCCCGCCGCCGAGCAGACAGGCGAACAGCTCCCAGAATGCCGGCAGACCGATCGAGCTGCCGACGATACGCGGGTCGATCAGATTCGCGTCGATCTGCTGGAGCACAACGATAAAGATCAGGAAATACAGCGCC
Organism: uncultured Ruminococcus sp.; assembly: GCA_946531975.1. GTDB lineage: Bacteria > Bacillota > Clostridia > Oscillospirales > Ruminococcaceae > Firm-04. The sequence goes on from CAMNAY010000236.1 coordinate 1,630, forward strand.
TTTACCGGGGACTCCATCAGGAGCAGCAGAATGCACGGGATCGCGCCGAAGATCGGTCCGAAATACGGGACCATGTTCGTCACGCCGATGATGACTGCGATCAGTGTCGCATAGGGCATGCCCATGATCTTGTTGCTCATGAAGCAGATGGCGCCGATCAGCAGCGAGTCGATCATCTTGCCGAGAATCGCCGTGCCGAAGATCTTGTTTGCGTTGGTCATCTCCTCGTCGATGCGCGCCGCAGCACTCTGCGGCGCAACGGCATAGAGAATCTGCTTCCACTGCCGCAGGAATCGCTCCTTGCTGATCAGCAGATAGACTGTAATGACAAAGCCGACCACGACGTCATAGACAAAGCCGAATGTGCCTGCTGCGCCGGATGCCAGCACGGAAAGAATCTTCTGCGTGATGTCAACCGTATCGACCTGCCCTGTGCCGAGCTCCGTGGCAGAGATGCGTTCAATCAGCTCATTGATATATTTGGTCAGTGCGCTGTTATTGTGCAGAAAGCTGTCCACCCACGCAGTGAGATTGTCGATGTATTCCGGCAGCTTGTCGAGAAAGGTCGAGATGCCGTCCACAACCTGCGAGAAGGTCGAGACCGTCAGCAGGACGACCGACCCTGCAAAGAGCAGCACCGCGAGAAAGGAGCCGAGCACACGCGGCATGGCGCGCAGCTTCTCATGCTTTGCGATTGTCTTTGCAAACATCCGCTTGAATCTGCGCTCTAAAAATTCCATCGCCGGATTCAGGAGATAGGCAAACAGAACGCCGGTCAGCACAGGCCCCAGCGCGGAGAGAATCTTGCCGAGGAATCCGACCACCGAGGAGATATTGATAAATGCGAAGGTCACGGCGATGCAGCCGCTCAGCACAAGGAACAGCGTGACAGGCCGCATCTGTGCCAGCACGATCGGTTCACGTTTCGGGCGCTTCATACTGCCCATCGTCCTGTCCCCCTTTTCGGTTTATTCGTTCGGGTGATCTTCCGTTTCCTGCGTTTCGTCCTCTGCGCCGCCCGTCAGCGTTCTGCTGTCATAGCGCTCGTAGGGGTCTTCTGTACCGGCAAGCATGCTGGTATAGTTCATGTCATATTCCTCCTCCGGGGCGGGAACATCCGCCTTGCCGGAGGCTGCCCCTTTTCTGCGCCGGAGCGAGATGACGGTCACGGCGGCAAAGAGCAGAAGCAGCGCCGCGATCACGAGAGCCAGAACAAGCGTTCCGTTCAGACCGTCCGTGCGGAAGCGCACACCGGCATCGGAGGCATATTTCTTCGCTGCGGAGCCGGAGCTGCCGCGCAGTG
>CAMNAY010000237.1 GCA_946531975.1 uncultured Ruminococcus sp.
TCCGGCGTAGCGGTCAGACCGGTACCGATTGCCCAGACCGGCTCATAAGCGATGACGACATTCTTCAGCTCCTCCTCGGTGACATCCCACAGATCGAGCTTGATCTGCTTGCCGACGACTTCCTCGGTGATGCCGCACTCGCGCTCCCACTTCAGCTCGCCGACGCAGACGATCGGCTTCAGACCTGCTGCGAGGGCAGCCTTGGTGCGCTTGTTGACGGTCTCGTCGGTCTCGCCGAAGTACTGTCTGCGCTCAGAGTGGCCGATGACGACGTACTCGACGCCCAGCTCGGTGAGCATATCCGCGGAGATCTCGCCGGTGAATGCGCCGGACTTCTCGAAGTGGACGTTTTCTGCGCCGATCTTGACGTTGGAGCCTGCGGTGGTGTTGACAGCGGTCTCAAGGTTGGTGAAAGGCACGCATGCGATGACCTCGATCTTGCCCTCAGCATTTGCGACGAGCGGCTTGATCTCCTCCAGCAGAGCCTTTGCCTCCGGACGGGTCTTGTTCATTTTCCAGTTTCCGGCGATGATCGCCTTTCTCAGATTCTTGTTCATGTGAAAAAACTCCTTTATATTGGTTTTTTTATTATCACCGGTCATCACCGGATGATTTCCGTATTTTAAGAGCGGACGGCTCCGAAGATCCGGATGCCCGCATAGATCAGACCAGCCCACAGTCCGAGTACGAATACGGCGCCGACCAGAGCGGTCAGGGCATCGGGGTACTTCGGCTGCCAGACTTTTTTGGGGTCGGAGCGCTTGACATACAGCGTGCAGGAATCTTTCGTGTGTTTTCCGGTGAGCGCCGTGCGGTATTCCTGCCCGTCCGTCTCATAGACCGCGACCTGAAAATCCGGCATCTGCAGTTTCATCTGCACGAGATTCTGCGGGAGTCCTTCGGTGTCGATCCCGGTCACCTTTGCTTTGACGCGCATCCAGCCCGGACCGATCGGTCTGCCGATCAGCGACTGCAAGGCACCTCCCAGCAGATACGCGGGAATCATGACCATGAGTGCGCCGAGAAAGCTGACCAGCAGAATCCCGATTATCACTCTCATTAGAATGGAAAAGAATACAAACATATGTGGGCTTCCTTTCTGTTACTGCGGAAGCGAACGCCCGCGGCTGACAGTCCGCACGGATGTGCGCAGCCCGGCCAGATGTCCTGCCTGCTCTACGGCCCGCTGCATGCTGCGCTTTGCACCTGCCGTGACCGGCGGTGTCAGACCGCTGACCGTATGCAGCAGCTTTGCCGCTTGCTCCGCCGCCGCTTCCGCTGCGCCGGTGATATACAGTCTTTGCAGCTCTGTCAGCGAACGGTAAAACAATGCCTCCTCCGCGGTGCGCTTCTCTGCACGGCGAATCGCCTGCTGCCGGTATTCCGCAGCCTGCTCCGGTGCCTGCCGCAGCTCGCTCATCACCGCAGAAAGCATCAGATATTCCAGATAATCATCTGCATATCCGCAGAATTCTTCCCCGAATTCCGGCGCTGCACGGTACGCATTTTCAAGCATCATCTGCGATTCCTCCGCCAGCAAAACCGCCTTTTCATACGCCCCTGTATCAATGAAAAGCAGCAGCCTTGCGGTTATGAGCATTGCTCTTTCCCGCAGCGGAAGCTGACCTGCCGAAAGACCGGCAATCTGCTCCTTTGCCTGTGCATACTGTCCGGCCATGACCAGATGAAAGGTCAGCAGAACCTTGTTCCGCTCCGTCGGTGCCGGAACCTTGCGGCGCAGAAGCTCTGCGGTCTCCGTGCCGAAGCCGTGTGCTGCGAACGCTTCCGCCAGCTTCAACTCTGTACAGTGCGCCGAGCCCTTTGCCATGAGGTTGTTCATTGTCATCAGGATGATGCATGCCGCTGCCGCGATGCCGAGATGAACCGGCATGTCTATGAAGATCAATTCCGGCAGGCTGCTGCCCATATTGGCGATGCAGCACCATACAAACATGCCGCCCATGATCGCAGTCATTGCAAGCTGCGTGCTGTGCGGTTGATTCCGCGGGTCGTAATCTGAGAGCTTCATCGGATTGTGTCCTCAGAACAGCTCCGGAATATCCATAGGCGGAGGCGGTGCAGCCTGAACGCCCTGTTCGGGCAGTCTGCGGTCAGCGAGAAAGTCCGTTTTATCGACAGGCAGTGAGCTGTAAATCCGCGCCTGATCAATCCAGCGGAGCAGATTCTGCCGGGTGCCTGCGGGGATCGTCGCTGAGCTGACAGCGCCGCGCAGAACGGTTGCCTTTTCGTGTGCGACCTGCATTTTTCCTGTGGCATAGAGCTCATTGAGCTTGATGATCTGCGGAAGGAACTGTGTTTCCGGTTCACTTCTCTGCGAGATCTGGAAGGCGGCGAGCTTTTCATATTTTGCAGCTTCGTCGGCATGACCGCGGTGCGCCATCAGTGCGCCCGCGAGCATGTAATATGCAAGCGCGTCGTCCGCGTAGGGGACATAGCGGTCGGTCAGATTCGGTTTCATCTGATAGGCTGCGTCGAGTGCATCCTTCTGCTCCGATAAAGTCTTGATCTGCCGCTCATAGTCGCCTGTCATGACATAGGTTTGCAGGCGGCAGGTGTGATACATTGCAGCTTCGCGGTTGTTCAGTTCGTTGAGATTGATCTGCAGCAGGAGCGGCTCTGCTTCTTTATAGAATTCACTCATGACCCAGACGAACGCCTGCTGGAGCTGCTCTTTGACCGTCGGGAACATGTTTGCGTTCTTGACGGCTTGCGCCATGTCCTGCCCGAAGCCCTTGCTTTCGAGCGTCTGTTCAAGCGTCTGCGAGAGATTGCGCTTGGAGCCCATGACAAGAACCTGCCAGAGTCCGCCGGTAAAGCAGACACAGACCAGACCGAGCAGCGCAAAAATAAACGTATATCCGATCAAATCCACAGCGCTCGCCCGGTTTTCGGCAATGCC
>CAMNAY010000238.1 GCA_946531975.1 uncultured Ruminococcus sp.
GAAGGACAGGCAGGACTCCGTCAGAGCGATGCCGTGTTTCATCATGTCAGACAGCTGCCCGATCTGATCCGGAAGCTCAGCGATGCCTGCGGCGGCGATCTGAAAGCGGATGCTGTCGGTGTATCCAATGCACCGCGCTCCGCAGAAGGCTCCTACATGCCGTGCTTTCTGGCAGGACTGGGAACCGCGAAAATACTCGGTGCTGCACAGGCAATTCCTGTTTATGAGACATCACACCAGATGGGACATATTCTTGCTGCACTGTATTCCGCCGGCTGTCTGTCGTGGCTGGATCAGCCGGAAACGCCCTTTCTGGCATTCCATGTCAGCGGCGGCACAACCGACTGTGTCAAATGCACACCGGAGCCGGATGCCGTACTGCGGATTGAACCGGTTTCCGAATCTCTGGATCTGAAAGCAGGACAGGCAGTTGACCGCGTCGGGCTGATGCTGGGACTGAAATTCCCATGCGGACCTGCGCTTGAACAGCTCGCTGTACAAAGCGATTCCGGCGCCCATATGCGGGTGACACTCCGGAACGGCTGCTGCTCACTGTCAGGCTTGCAGAATCAGTGCGGGAACATGCTGAAAAAAGGCACCCCTGCGCAGGATATTGCGCGCTACTGCCTGAATTCTGTTTCGGCAGTGTTACAGGAAATGACAAAAGCAGCCGTCAGAGAGCACGGTTCCCTGCCGGTTCTGTTTGCCGGCGGTGTACTCTCCGACCGGCTGATCCAGAATGATCTGAAACGCCTTCCGCTGCAAACTGCCTTTGCCGAGCCGGTGTTTTCAAGCGACAATGCCGCAGGCGTTGCAGTCTATGCGGCACGAAGGGAGATGCTGAAATGAGCATCCTGTCTGTCAGTCAGCTCAACCGCTATGTCGCGTTTCTGCTGAAGGAGGACACACATCTGCGCTCCGTGCTTCTGCGCGGCGAGATTGCAAACTTCACGCGGAATTTCCGCTCCGGTCACTGCTACTTCAGTCTGCGCGATGAAGAAGCATCCGTCAAAGCGGTCATGTTTCGTTTCAATGCCGACAGAATCAAATTCCAGCCGGAGAACGGAATGCATGTCATTGTACAGGGCACTGTCACACTCTATGAACGCGACGGCTCGTTCCAGATCAACGTAACAGACATGCAGCCGGACGGCGTCGGCGCACAGGCGCTTGCGCTGCAGCAGCGCAGAGAAAAGCTTGCAAAGCTCGGCTTCTTCGCACCGGAACGAAAGCGGAAGCTGCCGGAAATGCCTGAAAAAATCGGAATCGTAACCTCAAGGAGCGGAGCCGCTTTACAGGATATGCTCCAGATTCTGCGCAGACGCTACCCGATCGGTTCCGTCTGCATTTATCCGGCACTGGTTCAGGGCGATGCAGCACCGCAGTCCATAGCCGCTGCACTTCAGGCTGCCGGTCAGGACGGATGTGATGTGATTCTCATGGGACGCGGCGGCGGATCCAATGAAGATTTGTCTGCGTTTCAGTCCGAGGAGGTTGCCTATGCCGTCTTCCGCTCGCCGGTTCCCGTCATCAGCGCGGTGGGACATGAAACCGACCACTGCATTGCCGATGAGGTCGCGGATCTGCGCGCACCGACCCCCTCTGCCGCTGCCGAGCTTGCTGTTCCCGATATCCACGAACTGTATCAGCAGCTCGCAAAGCTCCGGAGCCGTCTTTCTGCTGCGGCAGCCGATCTGCTGCGTGAAAAGGAATTTGCACTGCAAAATGCACAGCACCGGCTGGAACGGCAATCCCTGCGTGAGCGCCTGACCGTCCAGGAATCGGCGCTTCACACACAGACACATAAGCTGCAGGAAGCGATCAGTTCGCTTTTGCAGAAAAAAATACAGCAGTGGACACTGACTGCGGAAAAGCTTGAAGCTGTCAGTCCCGTTGCGATCCTTCGGCGCGGCTATGCGCTGGTCTACCGCAAAGATAGCCTTGTACGGAATGCGGATACAGTCCGTACCGGCGATCTGCTGTCCATCCGGCTGGCAGAGGGAACGATTACCGCGGAGGTCAGAGACATCCGCCCGAATGAAACAGGAGCATCATCATGAAATTTGAAGAAGGTATGCAGCAGCTCAGCGAGATCACGGCAAAGCTGGAAGCCGGCGGCCTCCCGCTTGAAGAAGCTGTTGCATTGTACGGCGAAGGTGCAAAGCTTGCGGCAGCATGCCGGAAGGAACTGGATGCCGCAAAACTGACAGTTGCCGAATATGAGCAGAATCCTGCACAGGCAGCAGCCAGCATTACAGAAAAAGACGGCGAGACAGACATTTAATACGCCGTCACGGAGAACACAATGAACAGAGAACGTCAATACAGTCTGCATAAAGCAGTTTCGCTTCATAACCTGAAGCTTCCGGAGGATCTCTCCAGACTTTCGGCAGCGCAATGTACCGCACTGTGCGATGAGATCCGAAATCTGCTGATAAAGACTGTTCTGAAAACCGGCGGACATCTCGCCTCAAATCTCGGTGTGGTCGAGCTGACACTCGCAATTCACCGGAATTTTCATTCGCCGGACGATAAAATCGTCTGGGATGTCGGTCATCAGGCTTATGTCCACAAGATTCTGACAGGCAGAGCCGATCAGCTCCCAACACTCAGACAGGAAAACGGTCTTGCCGGTTTCCCGAAGCCTTCGGAATCTCCGCACGATACCTTCATCACCGGTCACAGCAGCACGGCTGTCTCCGCTGCCTGCGGCATGGCAGAGGCGATGCGGCTGTCCGGTCATGCAGACAGATTTGCAGTTGCGGTCGTCGGAGACGGCGCCATGACAGGAGGTCTGGTTTATGAGGGGCTGAACAATGCCGGCAAAACGAAAGCCAACCTGATTGTCATTCTCAATGACAACAATCAGGCGATCTCCAAAAATGTCGGTGCGATCGCAAAATATCTCTCGA
>CAMNAY010000239.1 GCA_946531975.1 uncultured Ruminococcus sp.
TTCCGACTGCGGATGCGTTCCTCTACGACAATACCCGCCAGTATGTCAAATCTGTGCTGTATCTTGTTGTTCCGGAAGATAAGCAGGGCAATCAGGATATCGCAATCCTCATGCAGCTGGACGACGGCACGACCAGAACCGAGAATGCCGTTCTCACAATCCGTGAGCCTGTTGTGACATGGGAACTGGGTACGGAAGCAGATGTGAAGACCCTGTTCGGTGAGGAGTATGCCGATACGAAAATGTCGCTGAACCTCAGCGATATCACCAAGGTCGGCTCCTATGATATGACTGCAACGATCCACGGAACCGAGCTTCCGTTTACACTGGTTGCGCAGGATTCTGTGCCGCCGGTGGTCAAGCTCTATGACAAGCTCGAATTCTATGTCAATCAGAAGCTGACCGCTGCGGATTTTGTCGAAAGTTGCGAGGATCTGTGTCCGGTCGAATATCACTTCTCTGAGGAACCGTCTACGATGATTCAGGGTACCTTCCATGTACAGCTGGTCGTCACCGATTCCAGCGGCAACAGCACGACCGCCGATGCGGATTATTCTGTCAGCGGCGACGGCGAGCCGCCTGTCATCAGCGGCGTGACGGATATGAAGACCGTCATGGGTATCCCGATCGGCTACCTGCGCGGCGTGACCGCAACGGATGCGCACGACGGCGAGACCGAAGTCACCGTCACGGAGCCGGAGGGCTTCAGCCTGCGCAAAGCCGGTGACTATACGATTACCTTCACCTCAAAGGATGAGGCAGGCAATGTCGCAACGGAAACCGCAACCCTGACAATCCTGCCGGGCCTTGACGATGTTGAGCGTCTCTCCGAGGACGACGTGCTTCGCATGGGCGATTATATCATTTCCACGATCGACCACGAGGGCAGAACCGACCGCGAATACCTCAGAATGATCTATAACTATGTGCAGGGACACATGGTCTATCACGATAACAAGCATAAGTACGACTGGGCTTATTCCGCTGTCGATGCGATCTTCCAGGGCTACGGCGACTGCCGCAACTACTACGGTCTCTCCCGTCTGCTGCTGACCTGCGCAGGCTTCGAGAACATGATGGTCGAAAAGCCGAAGCCGAATGAGCATTCAAACGCGCACTTCTGGAATCTCGTCCGGGTGGACGGCGCATGGTATCACTTCGATACCACACCGCGCTTCAACCGCTCTGATTTCTTCCTCTGGACCGATGCCCAGATGGATGCATTCTCCGCCAAGAACAACGGCTGCTTCGAGCGCGACAGAAGTCTGTATCCGGCGACACCGGAATAATCGGATACTTGACAAGGGAGACAGCCGGAATGAAAAAGAAACTTGGTATCATCGGCGGACTCGGACCGATGGCATCTGCACTGTTTTTACAGATCCTGACTGCCGCGACCGATGCGGGACGCGACCAGGAGCATGTCGAAGCACTGCTTTACAGCCGTCCGCAGACGCCCGACCGCACTGCATTTCTGCTTGGAAAATCACAGGAGAATCCGCTTCCCGTCATGCAGGATTCCGGACGTCAGCTTGAACAGATGGGCTGTCAGGTCCTCGTGATTCCGTGTATGACTGCCTACGGTTTTTACGGTCAGCTCAAAGAGTCCTTTCAGGCGGAGCTGATTAACCCGATCGAGGAAAGCGCCAAAGTGCTGAAGGCACGCGGCTGCAAGGCGGTCGGCATCATGGCGACTGACGGTACGCTTCAGGTCGGAACCTTCCAGAAGGCGCTGACCGCACACGGAATCCGTCCCGTCATCCCGGATCCCGGCAATCAGCAGGAGGTCATGAGCCTCATCTATGAGGATGTGAAATCCGGTCGGGACGCCGATATGGAGCGCTTCCATGCCGTCGCGCATTCCATGCGCGCACAGGGCGCGGAGTGCGTGATTCTCGGCTGCACGGAGCTTTCTGTCATCAATTACCGCCATGTGATCGGTCACGGCTTCCTCGACGCCATGGAGGTGCTCGCTGACTGCGCAATTACCGCCTGCGGGTATCAGGTCAAGCAGCGAAAATAAAGAAAAGAAGGTTGCATACAATGCAGACAAATGTACTGGAATATCTCGAACAGACCCTGCCGCGGGTGCCGGAAAAGATCGCATTCGCGGATGATCATATGCAGCTCACCTTTGCACAGGTGTCACAGAATGCCCGCGCAATCGGCTCGGCGCTGCATGCGGACGGACTGTACGGCGAACCGGTCGTCGTGTTTATGGAAAAATCCCCGGCTGCAATCAATGCGTTCTTCGGCGTGATCTATGCGGGCTGCTATTATGTCCCGCTGGATGTCGAAATGCCGGCGTTCCGTATTGAGATGATCTTAGAGCAGCTCAAGCCCCGCGCCGTGATCTGCGATGCTGTGACACAGCCGCAGCTTCCGTCCTTTGGGTATACCGGCAGGACCTATCTGTTCGATGAGGTCATCAAGACCGCTGTCGATGATGCAGCACTCAGCACGATCCGTGCAAAGCAGCTCGACATCGACCCGATCTATATTGTGTTTACATCCGGTTCGACCGGTGTCCCAAAGGGCATTCTTGCCTGCCACAGATCGGTCATCGACTATATCGAAAATCTCTCCGAGACCCTCGGATTCAATGAAAATACCGTGTTCGGCAATCAGACACCGCTCTATTTTGATGCGTGCCTGAAGGAGCTGTACCCGACGCTGAAGTTCGGCGGCACAACATGGCTTGTGCCGAAAAGCTGCTTCTCGTTCCCGATTCAGCTCGTCGAATACCTCAATACGCACAGGATCAATACGATCTGCTGGGTCGTGTCTGCGCTGACGATGATCTCCGCGACCGGCACCTTCAGCACGGTCAAGCCGGAGACGCTGCATACGATTGCATTCGGCAGCGAGGTCTTTCCGGTCAAGCAGTTCAAGCGCTGGCGCGAGGTG
>CAMNAY010000240.1 GCA_946531975.1 uncultured Ruminococcus sp.
TCTGCCAGCGTTTTCACATTCCAGCAGACATGCCCGAACGCACCCTCCATGCCGACCTGCATCCCGTATTCCGCGGCATAGCCGCACAGCTCCGAGAAGACGCGCTCCACACGGTGATATGCCTCCTCCGTGCGGTTCATCGGGTGATAAATCCACTTGTCGCCGTGATAGGAACCGGTCTCCGAGCCGACAATCCCGCCGCCGAATGCACCCGCCAGCCGCAGATAATCCTTGAACACTGCAATCCCGTTTTCCGTTTTCTGCGCATCGGGATGCACCGGATTGAAATATGCACCGATCAGCGGAACACTTTTTCCCGCAGCAGCAAATTTCTGCCGGAACTGTTCTGCACGCGCCGCAGTGACGGAGCCGGGCGTATACGAAATCCCGTCGAGGCACTTATATGCAACAAGCTGAACGCCGTCGAGACCGTATGCGTCAAGTGCTTCGATGATGCTGTCCTCATTCCGGACGCCGAGATCGTGTGCGCGGATAAACAGCTTCATCATCGCTGTACTCTGCCGGATGCGTCTCCGCCTGCGAGGTTTTCGACCTCAGCGCGGGTCACAAAGTTAAAGTCGCCGGGAATCGTATGCTTGAGTGCAGATGCCGCAACTGCAAATTCCAGTGCAGCCTTGAAATCCTTGCCGTCATTCAGTCCGCAGATCAAACCGCCTGCAAAGGAGTCGCCGCCGCCGACGCGGTCAACGATCGGTGCAATGCGGTATTTTCGCGAGTGATAGAATTCTCTGGTTGCGCCGTCCATGATGCATGCGGACCAGTCATTGTCCGAAGCAGAGTGGCTCTCGCGCAGGGAGGAAACAACGTATTTGAAGCCGAAGGTGTCGATCATGCGGTTGAAGATATCGACATAGCCCGCAAGTTCAAGATCGCCCTTTGTCACATCGGTATTACCCGGCTTGAAGCCAAGCACCTTCTCTGCATCCTCCTCATTGCCGATGCAGACGTCAACATACTGCATCAGCGCAGTCATGACCTTCTGTGCCTTTTCCGAGCTCCAGAGCTTCTTTCGGAAGTTCAGATCCACGGAGACTGTCACGCCGTGCTTTTTTGCGGCTTTCAGCGCAGCCTCGGTCAGTCTGGCTGCACTGTCAGAGATCGCCGGCGTGATTCCCGTGAAATGGAACCAGTCTGCATCGCGGAAGATTGCATCGAAATCAAACGCCGATTCATCGGCAGTTGCAATCGACGAGCCCGCGCGGTCATATACGACCTGAGAGGCGCGCATCGCCGCTCCGGTCTCCAGAAAATATATGCCGAGACGCTCACCGCATCTTGCGATATGCGACGTACCGACACCGTACTTGCGCAGCGCGGCAACCGCGCAGTTTCCGATCGCTTGATCGGGCACCGCAGTCACAAATTCCGCATCGTGTCCGTAATTTGCCAGTGAAACAGCAACATTTGCTTCGCCGCCGCCGTAATTGACATCAAATTCATCCGCCTGAATGAATCTCTCATTGTTCGGGGTCGAAAGCCGCAGCATGATCTCGCCCATTGTAACGATTTTTGCCATTTTCCGTATCCTCCGTTATTTTCTTTCCGTCAGATGAATCGCGAAGCCCGCGACCTCATTCTTCAGATATACCACGGTGAGTCTGCCTTCGCTGTCATACTTTGCAGTGGACATATCCGCTTCAAAGCCCTGATTGTTCAGCTGAAAAACAGCGCGGCGCACATTGTTGCAGGAGACTGCGATATGTCCCTTCGCGCCCTTGAACGGCGACTTCATGCACTCGATCAGCGAATCTGCAAAGACGCTGCTGTTGCCGGGCTTCTGTGCCCAGCCGAACATCGACGAAAACGTTTCCGCGGTTTTGAGTGCTTCTGCTTCGTCTGCGCAGTTGATGCCGACATGCGCAACGGAAAAGCCAAGCATTTTATTGACTGCTGAGCGGCACAGCGCTGTGATCTCATCCCACTTGCCTGCCTTGACGAGCTTGTCCGGAACAATCCAGCTTCCGCCGCAGCAAACGATCTTTTTGAACGAGAGATAGGAGTTGAGATTGTTCTCATTGACGCCGCCGGTCGGCATGAATTTCATCGAGGAATACGGTGCGGAGATCGCCTTGATATACGGCAGTCCGCCCGCCTGCTCTGCGGGGAAGAACTTGACGAAATCCAGTCCCAGTTCGATTGCCTGCTCGATCTGCGAGCCGTTTGCGACACCGGGCACAAAGGGGATTCCCCGTTCCAGACAATGCTGCACGACCTTCGGATTCAGACCGGGTGCGACACAGAATTTCGCGCCTGCATCAATCGCACGGTCGCACTGATCGACGGTCAGAACCGTGCCTGCACCGACCAGCATGTCCGGATACGCCTGCACCATATCAGCGATGACCCTGTCGGCACCCTCCGCACGGAAGGTCACCTCTGCACAGCGGATGCCGCCGTCATACAGCGCCTTGGCGAGCGCCGCTGCATCTGCCGTATTCTCCAGCTTGATGACCGGTACGATACCGGTGCATTCAAGCTGCTCCAGAAACTTTTGGTTTTCCATTTTTCTGCTTCCTCCTGAATGAATTATCGTGCAAGCCAGCCGCCGTCAACCGCAAGCGTAAACCCGTTCACATAATTGCTTGCGGAAGATGCGAGAAAGACAGCCGCGCCCATCAGATCGTCCGGCGTTCCCCATCTTCCGGCGGGGATGCGGTCGAGAATCGCAGCGCTGCGGTCACTGTCCGCACGGAGCGCCTGCGTGTTATTGGTTGCCATATAGCCCGGCGCGATTGCATTGACGTTGATGCCGTATTTCGCCCACTCATTTGCCATCGTCATGGTAATGCCCTTCACCGCGGATTTGCTCGCGGTGTAGCTCGGAACGCGGATGCCGCCCTGATAGGAGAGCATGCTCGCAACGGAAATGATCTTTCCGC
>CAMNAY010000241.1 GCA_946531975.1 uncultured Ruminococcus sp.
GTTTCTATCATTCCAGCTATGACTATGATGAGCTGGCATGGGCTGCTGTCTGGCTTTACTACGCGACTGTTGCTGAGGATGAGACCAAGAAGCAGGAAGCTTACGACAAGTATATCATGGATATCATCGCTGTTGATGAGTCCGTGACGCTTTCCGGCGACAGCAACTACGATCCGGAGGCACATACCGGTCAGGCACCTTCTCATCCGTATACCGGCTATATGAAGCGTATCATCCGCGATACCGGCAATACCTGGCAGAACATCTGGGTACACTGCTGGGACACTGTCTGGGGCGGCGTGTTCGCAAAGCTCGCACCGATCACCAATACTGCCCGCGACTGGTACATTTTCCGCTATAATCTGGAATTCTGGGCCGGCTGCCCTGCAACGGAAGATACTTCCAAATGGGGCTATGAGCCGATGCATTCTCATAAGTACTTCGGCACCAATGATTACCTTTGGAATTTGCCGATGACGGCGGATGAGATTCCTGCTCTGGAAGACAAGGAGGGCGGCGATTTCATCGCGAAGTCTCCCTACGGATGGGCTGTTGTCGCAGGCTACGGCTCCGCGCGATACAATACCGCAGCCGGTCTCTGTGCCTGCGTTTATGCGAAGACCACCGGCGATGAGACGTTCCTGCCCTGGGCAAAAGCGCAGATGGAGTACATTCTCGGCAAGAATCCGATGGGCTATTCATATGAAGTCGGCTATGAATACGACTATGCAAACCATCCGCACCACCGTGCAGCACACTGCTCCGCAACGCAGTCCATGGATGATCCGGATCCGGAAGAGCATATTCTCTACGGCGCGCTCGTCGGCGGCCCTGACCTGAAAGATTTCCACGACGATATCACCAAAGAGTATATCTACAACGAAGTGACCGATGACTATAATGCAGGCTTCTGCGGAGACCTTGCCGGTCTGTATCACTACTACGGCGCAAAGGGCAAGGAACACGAGAAGGATAACCACATTATTCCGGATTGGGACATGTCCCTTCCGAAAAATGACGGCGGCACCTGTGAGGCGCATCCGGAGGTCTTTGTGACAGCTGCAAAGAATCAGGAGAAGGAAGACGGCCTTCAGGTCAAGGTTGTCATGCACAACAACACGACCAATCCGCCCCGCTTTATGGACGATATGGTCGCACGGTATTACTTCAACATCAGCGAGCTGCTCGAAGCCGGTGAGGATGCCTCGTATATTTCCTGCCTGCTTGACTATGACGCTGTGGATGCAATGTCCAGCGGCAAGGAGCACGCAACCATTTCCAAGCCGATCAAGTATGACGATAACGGCACCTATTATGTCGAGATCAGCTGGAAGGGATGCAAATTCTACGGAAGCAGAGTCATTCAGTTCCGCTTTGTCAGTGCACAGAATCCGAATAACGATTACAAGTCCATCTGGGATTCCTCGAATGACTACAGCTATCCGGATCTGATTTCCTTTGCGGACGATAACGCAGCAGCGATCGAGACCGACCGTATCCCGGTGTATGTAGACGGCGTACTTGTAAACGGCGTCGAGCCGGACGGCACGAAACCCGAAACAGATACGAACGGCAGAACGGGCGTGCTTTACGGCGATGTGGATGTGAACGGCGCGGTTGAGCTGCGCGATGCAGTGCTGCTCGCAAAGTCAATCGCATCCTCTGACGGAAGCATGCTGAGCGTCCAGGGCAGAGCAAATGCTGATATGGTTCTTGATAACACCATCGACGGCAGCGATCTGACGCTTCTGCTGAAATTCCTCGCAGGCTCCGTGGAATATGATCAGCTCGGCAAAAAATAAACTGTAACAGAAAACGCAGCGGCATGTGACACACATGCTGCTGTGTTTTCAAATAAGGAGAAAATATGATTCCGCTTGCAGAACGCCTGAGACCGCATTCGGTCGATGATATGGTCGGACAGCCGCATCTGTTCGGAGAGGGCTGCGCCATGCGCCGCATCATTGCGTCCGGTCAGATCCCGAATATGATTTTCTACGGGCCGTCCGGTGTCGGAAAAACGGCCCTCGCACGGATCATCGCAGAACAGAGCGACCTCTCGCTGCACAAGCTGAACGGCACGACAGCTTCCGTCAGCGAGATCCGCGATGTGATCGCAGACAGCGGCTCGCTGTTCGGGTCAAACGGCGTGCTGCTCTATCTGGATGAGATCCAGTATCTCAACAAGAAGCAGCAGCAAAGTTTGCTGGAATACATCGAAAACGGAAAGGTCACACTGATCGCTTCCACAACGGAAAACCCGTATTTTGCTGTTTTCAATGCGATCATCAGCCGCTCGACGGTGTTTGAGTTCAAGCCTGTGACCGCTGAGCAGATCGTCCCCGCGATAGATCGCGCCTACCGCTTCTTGCAGGAGGAACGCAGCACCGATATTCATTGTGAGGACGGCGTACAGGCGTTTATTGCACGCGGCTGCGGCGGCGATGTCCGCAAAGCGATCAATACCGTTGAGCTTTCGGTTTTAGCGGCCGCGCAGCAGGAGGACGGGCTCTTTGTCTCTCTTGAATCCGTCACAGGACTGACGCAGCGCAGCAACATGCGCTATGACAAAGACGGTGATCAGCATTATGATCTGCTGTCTGCACTGCACAAATCCGTGCGCGGTTCCGACGAAAATGCGGCTCTGCATTATGCCGCACGCTTGCTGGAAGCGGGCGATCTGCTTCCGCTCTGCCGCCGGATGCTCTGCATCGCGAATGAGGATGTTTCTCTTGCTTATCCGCAGATCATCCCGATCGTCAAGGCTGCCGTCGATACGGCATTGCAGCTCGGCATGCCGGAGGCGCGGCTTCCGATCGCAAATGCAATCATTCTGATGGCAACAGCGCCGAAATCGAACAGCGCCGTGCTTGCGATCGACGCTGCA
>CAMNAY010000242.1 GCA_946531975.1 uncultured Ruminococcus sp.
GATCACGGCCTTCTCATACATCATCCCGCGGGATGCACGCATCGGCATCATCGGGCGCAACGGCGCAGGAAAAAGCACGTTTCTGCGGCTGCTCACCGGTGAGCTTGCGCCGGATTCCGGCTCTGTTACGGTCGGTGATACCGTCCGGATCGGCTATTTCCCGCAGGAGTGCGAGTCGATGGATCCCGCACAGCGCGTCATCGACTATATCCGCGACACGGCGGAGATTGTCCGGACACCGGAGGGCAATGTCACTGCCGCACAGATGCTCGAACGCTTCCTGTTTACCGGCGAGATGCAGTGGAACCGCATCGAAAAGCTCTCAGGCGGTGAGCGAAAACGGCTGTTCCTGCTGAAGATTCTGATGACAGCGCCGAACATTCTGCTGCTCGATGAGCCGACCAATGACCTCGATATTCTCACGCTGACGATTCTGGAAGACTATCTTCAGCACTTTGACGGCGCGGTGCTTGCCGTGTCGCATGACCGTTATTTCCTCGATAAGCTCGCCTCGGAGCTGTTCATCTTCCGTGACGGCGTCTGCGAGCGCTGCAGCGGCAATTACAGCGACAATCTCGAACGGGTGATGCAGGTGTCTGCTGCGGATGCAAAGCCTGTGAAGGAGAAGAAGGAACGTGTCCGGACTGCGCCCGCACGCCTGAAATTCTCATTCAAAGAGCAGCGGGAATATGAGCAGATCGACGGCGAGATTGCCGCACTGGAAGCACAGATCGCGCAGACGGATCAGGAGATTCAGGGCTCCGGCTCGGATTATGTCAGGCTTCAGGAGCTGACAGAGCAGCGCACACAGCTTGATGCACAGCTCAATGAGAAAATGGAGCGCTGGGTGTATCTCAATGATCTCGCTGAGCGGATTCAGCAGAGCGAGCAGAAGTGACGCCAGCCCCTCTCCGGCGGGAACCGGAGGGGGGCTTTTTGCATGGCGTGGTAAAGTCAGCGCTTTTCCGCAGCCCGCTCCCTGAGCTTTGCAAAGCGTCTGTCTGCGCCCTGTACATGACAGGTCTGCACGCGCTCGAACAGTCTGCTGATGATGCGCTTCATCGCATGGTCAGACGGTGCGGCAAAGTCCTGCTCGGTGAGGTTTGTGGTGATGATGCACGGCTTGCCGCTTCTGAGTCTTCCGTCGATCAGATTGAACTTGATTTCGTCCATGTAATCAGTTCTGCGCTCACATCCGAAATCGTCAATGACAAGCAGTCCGACCGTGTTCAGCGCATCATAGACCGCAGACTTGTCGCGCTCCCGCCAGAGCATCTGCTCGACCTCCGGCACAGTGATGAACCGCGCTGTCATTCCTGCATTGATTGCCTCGTGTGCAATGCACGCTGCCATGTAGGACTTGCCGGTTCCGCAGTCGCCCCAGAGCATCAGCCACGGAGATTCGTGCGATTTGACGCGCTCTGCAAATTCCTTGCAGGTTTGTGTCAGCTTCGGGTTCTTGCCGTCATCCTTCGCAAAGTCCGCACGCATCAGATCGGATGTTCCGAAGCAGTCCGTCCGGCAGCGCTCGATTTGTCTGCGGTTGCGGATCATGCGATCCAGCTCGTCCTTCTGTTTCATGCAGTCACAGAGACAGAAGACAACCGCTTCCTTCCCGTGAAAGGGCTTGCACTGCTTCGGCGTGTGACATTTGCCGCAGACCAGCAGACCGTCTTCGCCCACGTAGTCGCAGTCATTCACCGGAATTGCACCGTATGCGCGGATTGCGAGGATTTCCAGTGTGGTTGTGATTTCGCTCATGAGAATACTCCTTTCAGGTCATAGACCGGCTGAACCGGCATCTTGTTTTGCATGACCGGCATCTGATCCTTCTTCGCCCATGCGCGGATGACCGCGAGATAATTCTTGTAGGTCTTCCCGCTGGATGCGACATACTCCGAAACGCGCTCAATGCGCTGCTGCCAGTCATTCGGAAATTCGGCTTGCAGTGTCTGCAAGTCCGCGTCAGTCAGAGAGACGTTTTTGTACTGTCCGTATCTGTGACGGGGAGGGGAGGCAGCCTGCTGCGCTTTTTGGGGCTTCTGTTTCTGTTCATGTTCCGTATCACCTCCATTCTCATTGACAGTTACATTCTCATTCTCATTTAC
This sequence comes from uncultured Ruminococcus sp., assembly GCA_946531975.1. Taxonomy (GTDB): domain Bacteria; phylum Bacillota; class Clostridia; order Oscillospirales; family Ruminococcaceae; genus Firm-04. The sequence continues at coordinate 2,109 of CAMNAY010000242.1, forward strand.
AGTATCATTCTCATTCTCATTCTCATTCTCATTCTCATTCTCATTCTCAGCTTGATTTGCTTCCTGTCCGGAAGCAAAAGAAGCATTTGTTTGATTTGCTTCTGCTGTCTGACTGTCGGAAGCATTTGCGCGGGCAGCGTTCTGTGTTTTGAGTCCGCCGCGTTTGCCGGCTTCTCTGCGTTTTTCGCAGGTTTCCTTCCATTTGCCGGTGTCGCGTTCGATCTGCTCAGAGATGAATGCGAATGCCATATCGGCGCGGTCAGAGAGCTGCGGCTCAGTGCCGTCCGCAGCAAAGCGGAGCAGTGCCTTGAAAAGCTGTCCGGCTTCGTCATCGCTCAGCCGTTCGATCTGCCGGCTGTAATCGGTATACAGAACAAAGCTGTTTTTGCGTTCCTTCATTGCGGTTCCCTCCTGTTTCACGGATGCCGAGCCCTTCTAATAACAGCGCAAAAACGGTCAAAAGTTGTACGTTTGCGTACAACTTAAATGATAAATCATATGAATGCACAGCAATGGACGGAATACAGGGCGGCGGCTTTGTGCGAATTGACGGCACATCAGACAGTTCATTGCAAAAAAAAGAGCCTTGCCGCAGCAAAGCTCGTTTTGATTATTTCTTGGTTGACCGCTGCACTCAGCAGCGTTCATAGGTCAGCGCAAAGATATCTCCGCGAATGATATAGAGATCGTTTGCATCATGTGCCGGATGCGCCATATAATCCCCGACGGTGCCGTACATATAATGCTCCTGATCCCAGAGCGAATAGAGCTTGGTAA
>CAMNAY010000243.1 GCA_946531975.1 uncultured Ruminococcus sp.
TGAACATCGGCTTGGGGATCAGCGCTTTCATGCGCTTTCCCTGTCCTCCTGCTAAAATGACTGCCTGATTCATCTGTATCATATCCTTTCTTCCGTCATTTGGTGCCGCATACGGGCAGCAGTCCGGTTTTATCTGATATTATTATATCAATCACCATAAAAAATGTCAAGCACTCTCCCAGCCTTTTTGTGCATTTCTTCGGATATGACAATTCCGATGCAGCTGATTTGTGAATCTTGCCATGCACGAACTGCATTTCCGAATCTGGCACAAAAACAGGGACGGAATCACTCCGTCCCCGTTCTTTGATTTACGCATCCAGATCAAGTGCAATATATGCGGTATTCGGGTGAATCATGAGCTGATCGTTGACGCGCACCGAGAAATCTGTCAGCCGGTCGGGTGCCGTCTCGAACGGCGTACCTGCCGCACCTGCCAGACAGTCATCGGCAAGCGTACCCTTGATCAGCTGCTCACCGGCAGATTCCACCTTAATCCACACATCGTCCTCGTCTTCCCCGCTCTCGTAAGACACACAGACATAGGTCGTATCCGGCATATGCTCAAACATCTGCCGGAGAATGCCGTAGCGCTCCTTTGCAAGTGCGGCGGTCTTGCGCGCGGTCACGATGAATGTGCCGTAGCGGAACTGCTCAAACTCCTGCTCGGTGATCGTGCTGAGCCGCTTCCGCTTCGGTTCGCCCTCCGGCGTCTCCCCGTCATACAGATAGAGAATCGCGTCACTCTCGTAGTCCGCGGCGCTGTCACCTTCCAGCAGCTGCATTCGCAGCTTCATGCCGGCAGCATCGCTCTCCGGATAATCGGCTGCTGCTTCGGATACCGGCACCCATGTGCAGACGACTGCGGTATTGTCGCTCCGGTTCATCACGCGGAACGGCGCTCTCGCATCTGTCATCTCTCCGCGCAGCAAAATGCGTTCGACGGTAAAGCAGAGCATATCACAGTACCGCGGATAATTCTCCTTTGTCGCATCCAGGATCTCCAGATCGCGGATTCCGCAGCAGTTCAGACCCTGCGTCCGGATCCACAGATACTCCGAATCCGCACTGCCGTGCAGCTGAAGATTATACAGATAATCCACCAGCGGCGGAACATCGCTCTCAGCAGCCAGCGCCACCCAGCCCGCAGGCAGCAGCTTCCGGCGCGAATAGTCCAGATAGGCGACTGCGGCAGGGCAGATCAGGTGGATCATGCGGAGCTGAAAATGCAGCGCAAGGTCGGGCTGCTTCTCCTCAAACGGCATGACGAACAGCACCACGCCCTCGCAGTTCTTCACGGCATCCGGAACATCGTCCGAAATCGGTGTGGCAGGGCGGAAGCCCTCCACCTCCGGCACCGGCTGGCATGCTACCATCATCTGATAAATATCGCCCGAACCGACCTCTGTAATCTGGAATGCCAGAACGCCCTGCTCGTCTGCATGGGACATCACGACCTTATAGCGTGCATCCTGCTCAATACTGCGGATCACGCTCTCCTTCGTCAGTTCATCCGGCAGCACGGTGCAGGCTGCGCCGATCACAGACGGTGTCTGCTCTGCATCACCGTGGATCAGATCGACCGCCTGTTCATCATATGCCGGATCCTCTGCATTCAGGAAATCCATGAAACCGGAATTGCCGTTGCGCGCATCAAATTTCTCTGCAAGTGCCTTTGCTTCTTCATAGAAATAATCCCGAAGCACGGCACTCTCATAGCGGTGCTCGTCATTGTACAGCGGAAACTCCTGCGGAAGAATCAGATTGAAATGCTCCTGCCGGATCTCCTTGAACAGACGGTAAGCACCGGCTGCAAACCGGAAACGCTGATAATGATTCCGGCTGTCCATGTACTTGGAAAGATTCTGCCGGAAAACCGTCGTTCCGATCTGCCGGTCCAGATGCGCGTACAGATGCATCAGCGATCCGATCTCACGCAGCATTGCGGTCTCATACCGAACCATCGGATACAGCCGCTTCGCCAGCTTGCGTGCGTGTCCGTAATCGCCGGTCCTGATGTCAAAGTCAATCCAGTTGGCATAAGTATTCTGCGGGATTTCTGCACAGTGCAGTTCTCCGCTGAACAGCGGTTCGCTCAGCTTCTCCGCCTCCGCTCTGTGATCAAACAGAAGCTGGATATTCACATCATGCGACGCTTCGCATGCCTTGCAGTCCTTCAGTGTATCCTCCGGTTCCTTCCGGTATGCCTGATATTCCGGCTCCGGCAGCATCCGCTTCGTCTCCGCGGACAGCTTCTCCCTCAGATAGTAATACGGACGCATCGAGTATCCGTAACGCTCCAGACGGCTCTTGAATTCCTCCATAAAGCCGTCGATCTGCTCCAGTGTAATATGCGTGAAATCCGATGCATTGCCGATAATCCACTTGAATCCCCACATCAGCTTATCACGGTATTCATCGTCCGCCTGAAGCTCCTCACTGCTGTCGTATAACCGGATCATCTCCGGAAACGTCACCATTGCATCGACGATGTCACTGTCAAAGATCGAATCATGCATGCAGCGATCCCGAAACCGGAATCCCCATTCCGCATTGCCCGCTTCGTCTGCCGCCTGAATCGCCTTCTTCAATGCCCGCAGACGCGGTGCGCCATGCTCAAGCTGCCGGTACTCTTTTAAGTATTGTTCTGCATCAAACATCCGATGTTCCTCCGTTCCGCGGCTACCCCGCATTTGATACTATTATATCGGATTCTCTCCGCATTGTCAAGCATTCTTTCCCCACCCGGCAGCCGCTCCCCCTCTTTTTTCAAAAATCCCTTGACAAATCTTTTTGAATGTGATATAATATTTAGGTAGCCATTCGGAGGCATAGCTCAGCTGGTTAGAGCGCACGGTTCACATCCGTGAGGTCGCGG
>CAMNAY010000244.1 GCA_946531975.1 uncultured Ruminococcus sp.
TGACGTCGTGAACAGTGCAATCTCCCGCAATTATGTGACGGATATCACAAGCTCCGGCATCACGGTCGGTCATCCGCAGCACATCTACATCGGTGATGCGGCGTGGAATAACCATGAGAAATTCCCGGTCGGCGTCGAGGGACTCTGCAAGAATGACACAATCTCCGACAACCTGCTCTATGATATCAGTGTGGTTCACGGCTTCGGCGGCTGCGCGGCAATCACCGTCTACTATGCGGATTCCGTCAAGGTGCTGCGCAATCAGATTGAGAAGACCGCATACAACGGCATTCACCTCGGCTGGGGCTGGTGCAATTTCAAGGATTCCACAACCTGCCGCGACAATATGATCTGCTATAACCGCGTCATCAATGCGCTGAACCGTCTGCACGACAGCGGCGGCATTTACACGATCGGTCAGATGCCCGGTACGGTCATCAACGAAAACTACATCGTCGGCATTCCCGCAGGCGGTGCGGGTGCTCCGACCTACGGTCTGCACAATGACGAAGGTACGGCGTATATCGAGGAGAATGACAATGTCCTTGATATCAGCCCGAATGTCACCTATACGATCAACTGCGAGGACTACGGTCAGAAGCATCATCTGACAATTCTCCGAACCTATGCGACGGTGCGGAAAATGGGTAAGAATCCCCCTGACAGCAAAATTGACGACCCGATTGTCGTATCTGACAATGTCTGGCCGCAGGCGCAGTATGAGGTCTGTCTGCGCTCCGGTCTTCAGGACGAATACCGCAGCATCATGCCGGCTTCGATGATGTCTGATGCGGACTATGTTCTGCCGGCAAGCTGTGCCGCAAAGGGCGGCATTCAGCTCCCGATCCGTCCCGCGGGCAGCGGCAAAACAGTCTGGGCTGCACCGGACGGCACGACTTCTTTCAAAGCAGGTGCTTCCATGACCAAGGCAAACGGCACCGCATCAAAGATCAGACTGCCGGAAGCAGAAGGGGAATACCGGATCTATGTGACCGACAGCAGCGGAAAGATCCTCAGCAAATCCTCGCATATTCTGCGGCTGAGCGGTTCAGCATCTCAGGTTGCGGCGTCTTCTTACAGTGTACAGTCCGGCATTCAGACTGAGAGCTGCTCTGAGGGCGGACAGGATGTTGCTTATATTGAGAACGGCGACTACATCGGCTTCAAGGACGTTGATCTGAACGGTGCGGAATCTGTTTCGATCCGTCTGGCTGCGAACAGCGGCGGTTCGTCCGTCGAAGTCCGGCTTGACAGTCCGACCGGCAGACTGCTCGGTACCTGCAATGTCGCTGCGACCGGCGGCTGGCAGACATGGGCAACGCAGACAGCGGCGCTTGATGCCGCAACCGGTACCCATGATCTGTATTTCGTATTTAAGGGCGGTGACGGGTATCTGTTCAATGTTGCATGGTGGAAGATCAATTATGCAGAGAAGGAGATCCGTTACGGTGACCTGAATCACGATGACAAAGTGGATGCACGCGACCTCACGCTGCTGAAGCGTGCGGCGATGAATGACGAGTATATCGCCGAGGGCGACCTCAACGGCGACGGCTCAATGGATGCAGAGGATGCTGCAATCCACAGAGACTATCTGATCGGTTCCGTGTCGTCTTTCCCTGCTTCGGAATCCTGATCCAATAAAATAATCCACGGCGCGGATATCTTCGGAAATGAGATGTCCGCGCCGCTTTGCTGCCGGATCTGCAATCCGAAAAAAATCCCCGCCGTATGTGTCCTTTCATACAGCGGGGCGGAGATGCGATCCGAAAATCATGTAATCGGGTATTTGCGGAAAACAGGGAAATATAAATGGGGGTTAACGGTATGAACTGAATTACTCGGCAGCTTCCTCAGCAGCCTCAGCTTCCGCAGAAGCTTCCGTCTCAATCGGCTTCGGCGGCTCGTGGTGATGTGCAGCAGGACCGTCCGTCGGGGGAACAGGCGGCTGCGGCTTCACAATCTCAGGCTTCTCAGGCTTCTCAGGCTTTTCAGCGGGAGCTTCCGGTGCTTCCTTCTCAACCGGAGCAGGCGGATCCAGCTTCTCGTGCGGAGCGACCGGACCTTCCTTGTCAGCCGGTGCAGGCGGTGCGATCGGCTCTGCCTTCTCAGCGGGCTCTTCCTTCTCTGCCGGTGCAACAGGCGGCTCCTTGTCCTTCTTCGGCTCGGAAGCCTTCAGGGTCTCGCAGAATGCGAACCAGTCAGCCTTTGCCTGCTCATCCTTGAAATCCTGCTTCTCAGCATCAAAGACCTCGTCGATCTTTGCGAGGATCTCCTTCTTGTCGATCGGCTTTGCCGGCTTAATGTCTTCCAGAGTCTCTGCGATCACTTCCGGAGTCTCCTCGGTGATCTCATCCAGAACTGCCTGTGCTTCCTCATCGACAGTCTCCTCAGCCTCTGCCTCAGTCTCATCGACTGCGGTCTCCTCAGCCTCTGCTTCCTCGGCGCCCTCTTCCGCCTCGGCAGCTTCTTCGGTCTGCTCCTGTGCAACGACCTCCGGCTCAGCCGGTGCCTTGTCGGAGAGCAGTGCATTGCCTGCGAAGACAGTCAGTCCGGAGACGGATGTCAGCACGGTCAGTGCAGCAACAGCGGATACGATTTTCTTTCTGGTGTTCATGACTCAATTCTCCTTTGTGAAAATAATGTTTGCTCTTTGTCAGAGCCGAAACCCTTTGTTTGGTTTCTGTTCATAGATTACGCTGTTCCGGATCTGAAAACGGGGTACTCCGAAAAATTTTTTTGAAAAAATATTTTGGGATCTGTTTTTGCAATTCAAAAGTGAAACTTGTGTGAAAATTAGCACTCTCCACTTGACAGTGCTAATTCAGAGTGCTATAATATAATCAGAACAAAGGAACAGAGA
>CAMNAY010000245.1 GCA_946531975.1 uncultured Ruminococcus sp.
TGCCGATATTCAGAAGCCGCAGGTGTCGTTCATGAATTCGATCGCACATGTAGAAGCGGAGTCGCTTCCGAAGCAGACCGCAAGTGCCGGTTCGACTGCTCAGGCATATGACCATGCTGTATTCCGGCACGGAAATGAGGATGATACCGCATACAGCCCGAAGATCCGCCGCATGAGTGATTCAACCCGTGCAAAGGAACTGCGCCGCCGCCGTTCGACAGGGGAGAAGCTCCCTTACGGCAAGGATACACCGGTCTCCAGACCGATGACACTTCCCGCGTCCAAGCTTCGGAATAAGCGCGCACAGTCTGATAACCGTGAAATCCTTGAGCGGATTCCGGAGCCGCTGAAGGCGCATCCGCTCGACGAGCCGCAGCCGGTCAATTACATCGGCAAGGCAGAGCATACCCAGATCAACCTTTCGGCGGACAACCGTCCTGAACAGAATGAAGTCAACATTGATGTCCGTTATCAGGACGAGCGGAGAGAGAGGACGGATCTCCCCAAGCGTGCCAAAGAGGTCAGCGGCAAGGACGACAATGCCGCGATCCGCAATGATCTGACTGAGCTTAAGACCAATCTTTCGATGCGGATGCTGATGCTCGGTGCATTGGCGCTGGTCAGCGGACTGCTGACACTTCTGGACTGGATCCCCGGATTTCCGATGCCCTCTGTGTTTGCATCGGATTCCTCACCGGTCGCGTTCCTGTTGATTCAGCTTCTGCTCGGTCTTGCGGCACTGCCGTTTTGCGGCAGCCTGCTGAAGAACGGCTATACAAAGCTGCTGACGCTGCGTGCGGACTGTGATTCGCTTGCCGCGATGTCGATGATGTCTGCGGAGCTTGCTGCATTTCTTGCCCTGCCGAGCGCAAAAATGATCAGCGGCGGCGTGATCTCCGTTTATATTCCGATCGGATTGATGTCTCTGTTCATGAACGCACTCGGTAAAAAGATGATTGTATCCCGTGCGCTCCGGAACTTTGAGCGCCTGTCTGACGGTAATCCGAAATATGCGATTCATTACGTCGAAGACGAGCGCCGTGCGGAGAATCTGACACGCGGCACAACCGGTGATTTCCCGATTCTTGCAGCGATGCAGCCTGTTTCCGAGCCGGATGATTTCCTGAAATATACCTTTTCAACCGATATCGCGGATAAGTTCTGCCGCATTGCGGTGCCGGTCATCACCGTGCTGGCTCTGATTTTCTCGGTGCTTATGGCATCCTTCCGTGCGGCGAAGGTCGATAGTGCGATCTGCTACGGTGTCTCAATCTTTGCACTCTGCTTCTCTGCATGCGCCTGCACTGCGATCACGCTGATCTCCAATCTCCCGATGGAATCCGGCACAAAGGATTATGTCCGGAACAGCGGACTGCTGCTGGGCTATCAGAGCGTCGATGATTTCTTCGATGTCAATACGGTTATGGTCGATGCACAGACGCTGTTTCCGCGCGGAACGGCAAAGCTGGAGTCGATTCAGGTACTTGGCGAGAGCCGGATCGAGGAGGCTGTCCAGTATTCCATGGCTCTGACAAAGCATGCAGGCAGTATCCTGAAAGACCTTTTTTCCGGCGCGATTGTCACGGAAGAACAGCTCCTGCTTCCGGTTGAGAATTACTCCTACGATGACGGCAAGGGTATGAGCGGCTGGATTCAGAATAAGCGTGTGCTGCTTGGTACCAGAGATATGATGATTGAGCACAGCATCGAAGGATTGCCTGTCACAGCGAAGGTCGAGGAGCTGATGCCGGAGGGGACCGAGGTGCTGTATCTTGCCGTGTCCGGAACGGTCGCTGCGTTGTATATCATTCGGCTGGAAGCACATAAGAGCATCCGTCACTGGCTGAAGGAGCTGGAGCGTGAGAATCTTTTCCTGCTGGTTCGCAGCAATGATGCACTGCTTTCTCAGCGCCGTATTTCCAAGATGTTCGGCATCTCCGAGGAACGGATCAAGGTGCTTCCGTCCCGTCTGGAGTCCGACTTTGCAGCTGAGACCGCTCCGCTCAAGCACGCAGCACCCTCCATGCTCTGTGCGGGCAGGCTTGCCGGCTTCATTCAGACGATTGTCGGAGCCAAGCGCATTCGTGAGGCGGCATCGCTCGGCCTTCTGCTTCAGATCGTGACTGCCAGCATCGGCTTTATTTATGTGATTCTATTTGTGCTTCTGGGCGCATATAAAGATATCAGCGGCGGAATCCTGCTGATTTATCATCTCATCTGCTCGATCGTCACGATCATGGCAGTTCGTATGAAGGATACCTGAGTATCCACAGAAAGGAATGTGACATGAAAAGACTCTGGAACGGTACCGTCGGAGCTTCACTGGCTGCCATGCTGCTGCTGACCGGCTGTGCGAACCCGCTGCTTCAGGATCCGCTTCCGGAATCCTCAGCGGAGCTGACTGCGTCGTTCCCGCGTTATGACATTGACGGGCTGAAAACAAGAATCGAGGCGCTTAAGTCGATCTGGAAGGAATCAGACCGTAAGGAGGATATCGAGCAGGCAATCAAGGAAATGCTTCTCGCTGACGATGAAGCCTATGCCATCAGTGTGCGTGCAGAGATAGCTTATAACGCAGAGTGGTCTGATCCGGAATTGTATGATGCCTATACCGAAACGCGTGATGATTCCTCTGTCGTTGACGAAATGGTCACTTGGTGCTTTGTCAACGGCGCGCGCTATTCAGCCTATCCGGAATGCTTTGAGAAGTATATTGATGACTCGTGGGCGGATTACTATGCGATCACCAATCTGAACCGTGTGATGTCTTCGGCAAGAATGAACTCCGGAGACAGCGGCGCCAGACTGGATGAGTATTATGATACTGCCTATGACAGCGATTTGGAT
>CAMNAY010000246.1 GCA_946531975.1 uncultured Ruminococcus sp.
CCGGCATCTCCTCCAGACGGCCGGAGATCTCACGGAGCGCCTCCGCCCAGCGGGAGGTCGAGTCCGCCATGATCGCGATATGATAGCCCATGTCGCGGTAATATTCGGCGAGCGTAATGCCCGTGTAAATCGACGCCTCACGCGCCGCGACCGGCATATTCGAGGTGTTTGCGATCAGCACGGTGCGCTCCATCAGCGACTTGCCCGTGCGCGGGTCAGTCAGTGCGGTGAATTCTTCCAGCACCTGCGTCATTTCGTTGCCGCGCTCGCCGCAGCCGATGTAGACGATGATGTCCGCATCGCACCACTTCGCGATCTGGTGCTGGGTCATGGTCTTACCGGTACCGAAGCCGCCCGGAATCGCCGCTGTGCCGCCTCTTGCAATCGGGAACAGCGTATCCAGCACACGCTGACCGGTAATCATCGGACGGGAAGGCGCAAGGCGCTTTGCAGCGGGTCTTGCGCGGCGGATCGGCCACTTCTGGCAGAGCGTCAGGGAATGCACCTCACCGGCAGGATCCTCCAGCCGGATGATCTCATCGTTGATCTTATATTTGCCGGGCTTCGCCGCATAGACGACCTTACCCGAAAGATTCGGCGGAACCATGCAGAGATGCAGAATTGCGGAGGTCTCCGGACAGGAGGCATATGCCTCGCCCGGCTGCAAGACCGTTCCGACCTGCACCTTGATGTCCACATCGTATTCTTTTTCGGTATCCAGCACCGGAACGGCAAGACCGTCTCCGATAAACGCACCGGAGGCATCCTCCAGCGCACGGAGCGGCCGCTCAATGCCGTCAAAGATATTCGTCATGATGCCCGGACCGAGCGTGACCGACATCGGTGCGCCCGTCGGCTCGACCGGCTCTCCGGTCTGAAGTCCGGAGGTGCTTTCATAGACCTGAATCGTCGTTTCGATATCCGTCAGACCGATGACCTCACCGATCAGGCGGCGGTTGCCGACATAGACCATCTCCATCATCGCAAACACATTCGTATTGCGGACCTTGACGACAGGGCCGTTGACGCTGTAAATCACAGGCTGCTGCATCATTCCTCACCCCCGTCAATCTTATGGTCGCGGTAGAAATTCCGCAGCTTTGCGGCATATGCCTCATCCAGCGTATGATTCTCGCAGCGGCGTCCGTCCGCAGACAGCACCGAAAGACCGCCTACGTGAATCGTGCGGTCAATCCGGAAGGTGCAGGGCACACTGACAGCCTTTGCCAGCTGCTCCTGATATTTCATATCTGCTTCACGCAGCAGAATCACGGCGCCGTTCTCCGGCTGCTGCTTTGTCAGCAGCTTCTCAAGCCACGGCAGATAGTCTTCGGACTGCACAAATGCCGTCAGCTTCTCCCGCAGATCGGAAAAAAGCTGCATCAGCAGCATTTGTCTGCGTCCGAGCAGCGAGGTCTTTCCGCGGTAGCCGACCTGCGACATCCGCCTCTGATATTTCGCAGTGATCGCAGCCTTCTGCTCGGTGATCTCCCGCGCTGCTTCTGCACGGCACTGCGCCTGCGCCTGCTCCAGCAGTGCCTGCGCCTCCTGCTCCGCCTCACGGACAGCCTTCGCGATTTCCGCATCCGTGCTGCGGTTCACGGCATCCATGAACCGTGTGAGCTTCTGATTTGTTTCCATTTCAGATCAATCCATTCTCATTGTTGTTCATCAAAATAGGCAGAAAGCATACCGGGCAGCAGGTGCAGGCAGCAGATGCGGGCGTCTGCCGCCCTGATGCATTCCGCCTTGTACCTGCGCCCTCCTGCTCTCTGCCTGTTCGGTCAGATGTGTATTCCGACGGTTTCCGCCAGATAGCGGGAAATCGACGCGGTCATGTCCGCACTGCCGTGGCGGTCGGGAATCACGACCAGCAGCGGCTGCGCGGCACGCTCCTTCAGTGCGGTCAGCTCTGCATCACAGAGTGCCGCGAGCTTCTCCGTCAGCATAATCACTGCGACATCCTCCCGGCGCATCGCAGTCTGGAGCGCTGTCATCAGCTCCTCCCGCTCATGCACCAGCTCGCCCTCGATCCCTGCAAGGCGCATTCCCATCAGGGTATCGGTGTTGTCGCTGAGAACGTAGCAGCGCATATCAGCCGAGTTTGCCGATGATCATGATCGCGATCAGGGTACCGTAGATACCGACACCTTCACCCAGAGCGACGAAGATCAGTGCCTTTGCGAAGGACTTCGGATCCTCAGCCAGCGCGCCGATTGCTGCCGGTGCGGCATTTCCGACGGCAATGCCGCAGCCGATCGAACCGACGCCGACGGCGAGTGCTGCTGCCAGATAGCCCAGACCGTTTCCGGAGCCGGATGCCGCCGCAGCAGCGCCGGTCTCCTCAGCCGCGGAAACCAGACCGCCGACCGGAATGATAATCGCGGTCAGCATCACGGCTGCGAACGCGCAGAGATTGCCGATCATTGCGCGGCGCATGGACTTTGCGCTCTTTTTCTTGGTAATCGCCGTATAAACCGGCAGTGCAAGCAGTGCCACGATCAGCAGCGGCAGCAGGATCAGTTCCAGAATTTCATAAACAGACATGGGAAATACCTCCTAAATTATGCTTTGGCAGTCTGACCGGACTGCTGTTTTTCGGTGAAATCATCAAAGCTGACGGAAATCGGCGTAAAGGGCTTGCCGTCGCCGTCATAGCAGCGGGAAAAGATCTCGTAGAATTCCAGACGCATGACCTGAATACCGACGATCAGTCCCTCAAAGCCCATAACAATCAGGTTGCCGATGATGACTGTAATAATGGACTTGTGATCGTTTCCGATCATATCAGCGATTGTCATAACGACAGCCATCAGACCGGCGTGGGAGAAG
>CAMNAY010000247.1 GCA_946531975.1 uncultured Ruminococcus sp.
CTGCACATCCGAGCCGTCCAGTGCCGCTGATTTGATTTCAGTCGGTGTCGTAAAGTAGATCCGGTCGCCCCAGATCTCTGCGATGCTGTAACAATTGAGGAAGACGCCGCCGTCCGGCGCTTCCCAGTAAATGTGATTGGTCAGCAGCGTTTCCGGCGTCTGCCCGAGACGGCATTTTGTCAGTGTCCCCTTGATCTGATCGACAGATTTGACCTGATTCGGGTCTGTGCGGATCGTCATGAGGAAGCTGCCGTCCGGCATGACCGTCGCCGCATCCAGTGCATTGATCCAGAACGCATCGCTGTAACTGTCATCTTCGCAGGAGATTGTGCCGTCATAGCCGAAAACATACCAGTCGGAAGCGGCATGATTGACGTCGCTCTGCATGTATTCATCAGAGCGGAGCAGATAGATGTGTGCGGAAACACCGAGCATATTCGGCACCGCATCATCATTTGTTGCGTCCACATGATACCAGTTTCCGTCGAGATACACAACATTCCACATATGCTTCAGCTCATCGGTCGCGAGCGCATAGCAGGGGATGCCGACCTCACGGCAGAGCAGGCACATTGCGAGCGCATAGCCCTGGCAGACCGCTTCCCCGCCGAGCAGCGCGGAATAGGCGTCATAGTTTGTGAAGCTGAAATCATAGGTGCAGCACTGCGCGAGATGATCGTGGAAATAGAGCACTTTCTCGGCATCGGTCCAGTCGGGATAAATCCCGTCCACAATCCGCTGAATTTCCGCATCCAGCGCTTCCTGCTTCTTTGCGACATTCTTTGCGGTGTCGTTGTAGCTGACGGTGATGCGGGTGAGCTTGCTGTTTGCCTCACTTGTCGGATAGCTGAACGATGTGCCGACATAGAACCAGTTTGCATCGGAATAGAGTGTCTCGTAGTAGATTTCCGTGAACTCATCGAGCGTCAGACCGTAGTCCTTCACGGAAACAGTCGTAGTCATATTCGCCCATGCGTTTCTGAGGCGTGTTTCCAGCGGCTCTGTCGCTGCCGCAAATGCAGAACAGGGCAAAGCAGCCGTACAGACCGCGCCGCTCAGCAAAACGGCGGCAGCACGCAGAATCAGTCTGTGCTTCATTTTGCATTCCTCCTCGGGGTGTTCCGGAAAAAACGGACGGTGCGGTTTGCCCCTGATCACGCGCAGGATCGCGCCGCGCAATATTTTCTGTAATTTTATTATAGCACAAACAGCGCCCGGATTCCAGCGTCAAAACGCTGAAAAACGAGCGCTGAATTTGTGTTGTCCAGACAAAAAAACGCGTTTTTTAGAATCTGTTTCAGATTTGCTGCGGGATGGTCAGCGGAACCGGGAATCACCTCCGGAATTATGCGCTGCCTTCAGGCGAAGCCAGTCAGAAGCGAGTGCAACAAATTCCGAGTTCGTCGGCTTGTGCTCCGGGATATTGGCGCAGCGGCAGAGAGAATAAATGCTGTTATCCCTGTTGTTCTCCCGCCAGGCCCATGCCTGATTGATTGCGTTGCGGATGCTTCGCTCGACCTGTTTTGCAGTGACAGCGTATTCCGATGCGACTGCGGAATAAATCTGCGTGATCTTATTGCGGTCCGGGCTGCTGCTGCGGTAGAGGATCGCCGAACGGAGATAGTGAAATCCGTTCATATGTACGGGAATGCTGCAATCATGCAGCAGAGCGGTTACATCCAGCAGGGATGCTTCCGCAGGCTGCAAAGCCGCATCCGGCTGAGTCTCGGCACCGCAAAGACCGCCGAGCAGCTCCGAAAGCTGATCCAGGTCGTCCGGCTGAAGCAGGCAGGGGATCTTGAGCGCTGTGAGCATGCGCTCCAGATACGGATTGCCGCTTCCGAGAAAGGCGATACAGCGAATATCACTGACGGATGAGAGCTGTCGGATAAAGCTCTGAATATCCATCGTGACAGCAGAAAAATTGAAAATGATCCTGTCAGGATGCTCTGTGCGGATGCCCTGCATCAGATCGTCGGGCGTTTGCGGCCTTGTAAAAGCCCAGATCCCTTGTTTTCGCAGCAGGTCAGCGGAAACCGTTGCAAAAGCGTCGCCGATATCCGCTACCAGGACCCGCGTTTGCTTTTGTGTCATTCGATTGCCTCCGGGTTTTCTTTTGTACGTATTCTGTTCGTAAAATGCGCAAATTACAATCATATTATATCAGTTTACAGACTGTTCGTCAAGTGGAAAAATCGCGGATTATAAGCAAGTTTCAGAAATCTGCAATAAAAATGTCGATTTCTGTCGCACACATCTGCGAAGCTCTGTATCCGTCCGTTTATTCCGATATATTTTTATCTGGGACTTGACATTTTTCTGTGAAAATGGTATAATAGGGTAGAAATGAGAAAAGGAGGCTTCGCTATGGCATCTGCGAAGAATATGGTTCTTGCGGGCGATTACGCCGGGCTGCGTGTCTTCCGCATGTCGGCTACGCTTGCGTATATCTCAGGTACTATGAAGAAAATGGATGATATTTACCTGACGCCGGAAACCGTCGCACGCTATGAACTGATGACGGATGACATCGTGCGCTCGGGCAATTCCCTGCTGCTGACAGGTCCGCTGGATCCGGGCAGCCTGCTGAAGCTGCGGCTCAGAGCATCGGCGGCGATGCAGGATAAGGGCATCTACACGATCGCGGTGAAATTCACCGACGGCAAGCGCTCGCTGATGGAGGTCGATGACAAGATTTATGCCGCCATCGCAAGAAGGATTGCACCGTAACAAAGAGGAAGGCTCCCGGCATTTCAGGTCGGGAGCCTCAGCTTGTCGAAAAAGTTCCGTAAAGCAGTTGAACCTATGATTAAAGTTTCGCTCAAGCC
>CAMNAY010000248.1 GCA_946531975.1 uncultured Ruminococcus sp.
TAATCATAGGTTCAACTGCTTTACGGAGCTTTTTCGACAAGCTGAGCGCCCCGGCTCTTACGGAACCGGGGCGCTGATCTTATCCTTCGACCTTCTCAAAATCCGACGCGGGCACACCGCAGATCGGACATGCAAAATCTTCCGGGAGCACATCGCCGACATATTCATAGCCGCAGACCGTGCAGCGCCAGATTGTCTTTCCTTCCGGTGTTTTTCCGACCGGCACGGCGTCTTCGTCTGCGGTTTCTGTGACCTTCTCAAAGTCGGAGGCGGGATGCTTGCAGACAGGGCAGATGAAATCTGCGGGGAGCTCATCGCCGACATATTCATAGCCGCAGATCACGCAGCGCCAGACCGTTTTGCCGTCTGCTGTTCTGCCGACTTCCGCGTGCTTTGCCTTGGTGTCGCTCAGGTAGTAGGCGTAGGTCGCGGATGGCTTGCCGGAAAGCATTTCCGCATCGGTGACATCCGCGATGAACATGGTGTGCGTGCCGAGATCTATGCTCTGACAGACCCTTGCGGAGATGAAGGCGTTGGTGCCCGCCGTGATGATCATCTCACCGTTTGCGCTGCGGCGGCAGTCCCTGTAATCTGCGAACTTGTCCGCATCTCTGCCGGACTGAAAGCCGAAATGCTGAAACAGCGCAAAATCTGCGTCTGTGCTGATGACAGAGGCGGTGAAGCGCCCGCTCTCCGCGATCATATCATGTGTGAGATTTGCCTTGTTGACGGTCAGGGATACGCGGTTCGGCTCAGCAGTCACCTGCGCGAGGGTGTTGGTGATGCAGCCGTTGTCTCTGCCTCCCGATGCGGCAGTCACAACGAAGAGCCCGTAGCTGATCGAATACATCGCTTTCTGATCCATATGTTACCTCCGAAATGATATTTGGAAACAGCCGCTTCCCGGGCTGTTCTATATATTATACAATATTTTTACCGGACAGTCAATAGTTATTGCAATTTTGCATCGTTGCGCCGCGGAGATCTTTTTCCTCCTCCCTGTTGCATACGGTACAAGAATATGCTATAATTGTCATGTCGGCAAACGGACCCTTTGCGAAAGGAGAACGCAATGGCAAGAACAATGGATGAGCTGCAGGACATGGCAATGAATGCAGCGATCGGCAAGGTTGTGTTTCTGGAGGCAGGCGACGGCGAGGAGGAGCTGGTGCAGATCCTCGGGATTCTCAAAACGGCTGCACCCTGCAAGAAAAGTGCGCAGCAGATGTACGATATGGCGACAATCTATCTTGAAGATGCAGACAGGATCGTCGGGATCTGCTGCAACTCGGTCTACGGCTGCAACTGCATCAGTTTTATCATCGCTGAGGGCGGCGTCCGGCCGGAGCTCACAAGCCCGGACGGCGTTTGCTGCTATGTGCTCAACATGGATGACCCGGAGCTCAGCGAATACGGGCTCTGCTGGTTCAAAGAAGAAGACGGAGATTATTACGGACAGAGCTGATGCGCTTCTGTTCACACAGGCGCCTTCGGCCCGCATACCGGGACCGGGGCGCCTTTTTTGCGGCAGCGGATTTTGTTTCTCCCTCTTGCAAAATGCAGGCGGGCGTGGTATAATAAGTGCAGGACGCGGCAGAATAACTTGCCGGTCACAGAGAATTGGGAAAGACAGAGGAACAGGTATGAAGCTCAGGATCTTATCGCTTGCGCTGATCGTGCTGCTCGTATGTGTCGGCTGCGGCGGAAAGCCGAAGGCGGAGGCGACCATCCGCAAGTATGTCAGTGCCTATAATCATCATGATCAGGATCAGATGATCGAATGCTATGAGCCCAGCGTGCAGAAAGCATATGATGCGGCGCAGGCTGCCGGCAATGCGATCATGGAATCGACCTTCTGGGGCACGCTGATCGGCAATGTTGCGGAGAAGGCGCAGGAGGAAGCTGATGATAAGGAAAACAAGACAAGGCTCAGCGTCAAGTTCAAGGGCAGAGAGCGGATTGACGAGGACACCGTGGTGCTGACCGTCGAATACACCTATACCTCGCGTGTGCGGAGCGGGAAGAAGACCAAGACGGAAAAGGTCACCGAGGAGCGTGAGGTCAGGATGATCCGAATCGACGATGTGTGGTACATCGCGGCACCTGTGGATCTCAGCAAGCTGACGGAGGGGCTCGGAAAGCTCGGTGAAGGGCTCGGGGAGATCGGCAAGGATCTCCAGCCTGCGGTCAGCGATGCGTTTTCTGCGATCGGAAGTGCCGTCAGCGGTATGATGAGCGGCTTGCAGACACAGACTACGGCTGCGGCTGCTGCGCCGGCGCTGCCGTTCTCCTTCGAGCGCCCGGATCCTGCCGATCCGCTGGAGGCAGAGATTGTCTCGCAGCTCCGGCTCGGCAAGTGTGTGCTCGACCTGAAGGGCTATTCGGATTTCGAGACGATCAAAGCCGCGATCTACCGTGTCCGGGAATCCTATCCGCAGTATTTCTGGGTCAACGGATTCCAGACAGAAATGCTCGGCTCTGATACTACCGTGACGTTTTCGCCGTTCCGCAATCTGCCGGAGGATCAGTATTTACAGGCAGTGACTGCACTGGAAGAAGCCGGCACCGCGATCCTTTCGCAGATGCCCGAAGGTCTTTCGGACTATGAAAAGGCGCTCTATGTGCACGATTATCTGGTCGATCACTGCGTCTATGACGAGGCAAGCGTGGATTTGCAGGAGACGGCGCTGGTTCACACTGCCTACGGCTGTATCGTGCAGGGAAGCGCTGTCTGTGAGGGCTATGCCAGAGCCTATCAGTATCTGATGCAGGCGCTCGGATTTGAGTGCGGCACGGTGTCCGGCATTGCACGGAATTCGCATGCG
>CAMNAY010000249.1 GCA_946531975.1 uncultured Ruminococcus sp.
TTCTCGCGGATAATGATGCAGTTGGTGGTCATGCGGCTGCCGATCTCATCCTCGTCGAAGGATGCGATCAGGCGGATTTCCTTCTGAATCTCCGGGTTGACCGCGTCGATGATGAGTGCGCGCTTTTCCTTTTCGATGGCGCGCAGAATATCGGCTGCGGTGTCAGTCTCCAGCTCGGAGACAACGGCTGCCGCTTTGCGCAGATCCATCTCGTTGAGGTAGACGCCTGCGTCGTCCTCCTCCAGATGCTCGAAGATCTCCGCGAGCATCGTCACATCGCAGACGCGGTAGAGCTTTTTCCGTTCCGCCGGCGAGAGCTCGTGCATGATCTCTGCGATGTCGTTTGCGTGATAATCACCGAGGCGGCTCTGGATGACCTTCGGCGAATTGTTTCCGCGGATGACCGCGATAATTTCCTTCTCGTAGTCCGGCTTCAGAGCGGAGAGCTCCTCCTCGGACACGGCGACTGTGGATACTTCCTGCTTATCCATAGCTGAACCTCCGTCCTATAATACTCGGAGACCGTTTGCTGCGGGCGGCTCCGGCAAGTGGGACAAAGGACAAGAAAACCCCTGTCTGTGTGATGGGCAGACAGAGGCAGTTCAGCATGCGGATGGCCGTGCGGCTTGCATTCCGTGCTTCATCGGGCACAGTACAGACCGCATGGGATGATCCGGCATGTCTTGTCCGCCTGACCCGCAACTGTCACTGTTTGTCACGGTAATGCACCTCACTTTGTTCATGATTTCGCAACACTATTATTATATCACGCATACAGAAAAATGTCAATCGGAAGTCAGGATTTTTTTGCAGCCCCGTACAAATTTTTTTGGAAACCTTCCGCGAACGCATTGACATTTTGCGCAGATTATGTCATAATAGAAACAGTGAACGGGCGGCGCTGCGTTTTGGCGCCGGAAAGGACAGGATACAAATGGAAAAGCTGGAGAAATTTCTGCTGAAGCTCTACGGGCGCGGCGAGCGCATTTTTGAAAACGCCTTCGGGAAGCTGAAGATCGCGGCGATGGTGCTCTGCGTGGCAGGCATGGCGGCGTCGCTGATCTGTTCGGTCTGTTTCGGCATTCATCATGTGCTGACGGGACTGATTGTGCTGGTCGGCGGCGTGGTCGCGAGCTGGCTGATTGCGATGCTGCTCTATGCCTTTGCGGAGCTCTGCGAGGATGCGGAAACGATCGCTGCATATTACCGCGGCGACTGGTATTATGAGCATCACGGCGACACCGAGCCCTTTGAGGATGAATGGGAGGATGAGCGCCGCGATGACCGCGACGGTGAGGCGGATTTCGACGATGCGGATGCGCCGGAGGACACGGCGGATGTGCCGGAAACGGATTTGCCGGAGCTGACAGAAGAATAACAATGAGAATCCCCCGATACACGCAGTATCGGGGGATTCTTTATCGACTGATCAGAATGCTGTGCCTTGCAGCTCAGCCGAGGTTTGCCTCGATCTTGTCCAGCACGCCGTAGAGCGCAGCCGGGATTCTGCCGCCCTTTGCAGCAATATCCTCGTCGTAGTATCTGCGCATCTCGGCAATTTCCTTCTTCCAGAGCTCGGGATCAACAGCGAGCAGCTCCTTCATGGTGTCGAGTGTGACCTCGTCCTCCAGACCCTCGATGTTGATGTCCTCCGGCTTCGGCAGGTAGCCGATCGGGGTCTTCACAGCGTCAACAGTGCCGTCGCAGCGGGAGATGATCCAGTCGAGGACTCTCATGTTGTCGCCGAAGCCCGGCCACATGAAGTGACCCTCAGCATCCTTCTTGAACCAGTTGACATTGAAGATCTTCGGTGCCTTGTCGCCGAGGATCTCGCCCATTTCGAGCCAGTGTGCCCAGTAGTCGCCGACATTGTAGCCGATGAACGGCTTCATTGCCATCGGGTCATGACGCAGCACGCCGACAGCGCCGGTTGCAGCAGCGGTGGTCTCAGAGGAGACAGCGGAGCCCATGTAGGTGCCGTGTGTCCAGTCGAAGGACTGGTAGACCAGCGGGGTGGTCGAAGCACGTCTGCCGCCGAAGATGATTGCGGAGATCGGCACGCCGTTCGGGTTGTTGAATTCAGGGCTGATGCACGGGCAGTTCTCTGCCGGAGCAGTGAAGCGGCTGTTCGGATGAGCCAGCGTGAGGTGCTTGCCGTTTGCATCAAGCTGTGCGCAGTACTCCGGACCGTTGACCTTTGCGCCCTTCCACTCGGTTGCATCGACCGGCGGCTCCTTGGTGAGGGACTCCCACCACGGGGTGTTGTCGGAGTTGTCGAGTGCGACGTTGGTGAAGATCGCGTTCTTCTTGGTCGAAGCCAGAGCATTGTAGTTGGACTTCTCGTTGGTACCGGGAGCAACGCCGAAGAAACCTGCCTCCGGGTTGATTGCATACAGTCTGCCGTCCGGACCCGGCTTCAGCCATGCGATATCGTCACCGACGGTGAAGACCTCATAGCCGTTCTTGCGGTAGCCTTCCGGCGGGATGAGCATAGCGAGGTTGGTCTTTCCGCAGGCAGACGGGAATGCTGCGCAGATGTACTTGGTCTCCTCGCCGGGTCTCTTCAGACCGAGGATGAGCATATGCTCAGCCATCCAGCCCTCGTTCTTTGCCTGATAGGAAGCGATACGCAGAGCGAAGCACTTCTTGCCGAGCAGAACATTTCCGCCGTATGCAGAGTTGATTGACCAGATGGTGTTGTCCTCCGGGAATTGAACAATGTAGCGGTTCTCCGGATCGACATCAGCTTTGGAGTGCAGACCGCGGACGAAATCGTTGGAGACATCGCCGAGGTTCTCGAAAGCCTGCGTAC
>CAMNAY010000250.1 GCA_946531975.1 uncultured Ruminococcus sp.
TGTTGTAAACGCGGATATGCAGCATCTCCTCGCAGAACGCCGAGATCTCTGCGATCCGGCTGCGGTTGATCACCAGCTCCGGCTGCATTTCCGCGATCTGCGGGAGCGTCGTCTCCTCAGAAATGCAGAGCCGAAGGTCAATCCCCTCCGGCTCTGCTGCTTTGCGTAATTCGTCGATGAACCACCGGTTGCGTGCGGCATCGCCGGCGGTATAGATGAGGAGCCCGCGCAGCGGCTTATGCCTCACCGTTTGCTTCCTTCAGCTTGCTGCGGATATGCCACATGATGTTGGTCGCCGGATTGATGCCGCAGCAGTCGATCGTGCTCTGGAGCTGCGGGTTCGAGTTGACCTCGCAGACATAGCGCTCGTTTTCTTCCTTGCCCATGAGGATATCGACGCCCGCGAAATCAAGGCCGAGTGCATTCGCTGCATCAACAGCGAGCTTTGCCTCATAATCGGTGATGGTGCGTGCCGTTGCCGTGCCGCCTGCACCGATATTGGAGCGGAATTCATCCTTTGTTGCCGCCTGACGCTCCATCGCGCAGATGACCTTGCCGCCGACAACAGTCACGCGGAGGTCTCTGCCCTTGCTCTCTGCGATGAACCGCTGGAAGATGCAGTCATGCTCGCCGATATGCGTCAGGATGCGCTCCGCCTCGCGGATGTTGTTCGCAAGATAGACCTGTGCGCCGAAGCTGCCCTTGTTTTCCTTGATGACGAGCGGCCAGCCGAGGATGCGTGCAGCCTCCTCCGCAGTTGCCGGATTGCGTCTGCATCCCGGGAAGCAGATCGGTGCAGGGATGGTGTCCACCGTCGGGACGCCTGCCTCCGCGAGCTTCAGTGCGGTCTCCGCCTTATCATCGGCAAGCTGGATGGCGCGCGCGCCGTTGAACAGCTTGAGCCCCGAGAGCTCCATCGCACGGGCAAGCAGCACATCCTTGTCCCAGAAGAGGACAAAGCTCGGCTTCGGTTCACGCGCCTCGCTGCCGATCACGGTCGGGCGCTTATCGGAGGTCCACTTGGAAAAGCGCAGACCCGCCTTCTCCGCAGATTCCTCCAGCAGCTTATAGAGCGAATTGAACTTTGCGGGATTGTAGTAGCTGTTGACGATCAGCCAGCCATTGTAAAAATCCATTGCATGTACCTCCTGAAAATACAGAAAAATATCAGATATTATTATTGTACTACAAAACCGTTGAAAAGTCAACCGAAAATGCGGGCGGGAGAGGATTTTTTTCAAACAGCATTTCAGAGGAAGAAGCGCGGTCGGATGCCCCGGGAACCCGCGCGGCAAAACAAAAGCGCAGGCTCCGCTCCGAAGCCCGCGCTTTCGCTCAGTATCTCTTGTCGTATTCGCTCAGGATAAAGTTCAGATCCGGCGACTGCTCCTTGAGATCGCCGTTGATGTAAAGCCCGTACCAGCCGTCAGACTGCTCGTAGACCTCGATCAGACCGTAGCTGACCGTCTTGGATTTCAAAAGCCGCACTTTCATTGCTGTGATCCTCCTTTTTTCATGGGTAAGCAGCCGCATGCAGCAGCTCCGCATGCCGGTCTGTCACACTATTATTATAACATATTACCGAATCGAATTTGTTTCAAATGCGTGAAACTTCTGTTTCGGATATGTGAATGCAGCGCTTATGCGATCCCGGCGGTGAATGCCGCTTTGACCGCGTCCGCATTGTCGCAGATGATCAGCACCGCATAGTGCCCCTCTGAGAAGACAACCGCCTTCTCCGCACGCGGCACCTGTGTCGCATCGTATTCACGGTACATGCGCACGCGGGACTCCGCATGCTTTTTGAGCTCTGCCTCCGCTTCGGCAGCGTCCGCTTTGTCCTTCACTGCGATCACGCAGATCTCGTCCGCCTTGCCCGCAGAGGAATACACCAGCAGGTAATGCGCAATTTTGTCATATTCCATATCGCTGACTGACGCAAAGCTCACATCTGCATCGCTGTCTGCATCCGTCACGGTCAGCATATCGGGCAATGTGCTGTCTGCCGCCGCCATATCCGCGGCAAGCTGCTTCATATCGGGATAGGTCACTTCCGCTTCCGATTCCGCGGAGCTGCTGACCGGCGCCGTCTCCGCCGTGCTGCCCGCCTCGCCGCAGCCGCAGAGCATGCAGCCCGTGAGCAGAAGCGCAGCACCTGCGCAATATAATCTGTTTTTTCTCATATTTCCGCCTCCGTTCCGCGATCAGTAGATCATAACGCTGCCGAGGTCGCCGAACGCATCGTTCAGCGCTTCGTTCGCCTTTTCCGCTTCCTCATCGCTGATTTCATAGGACGGGTCGCCTTCCTGCGTCTCGACATAGAAGTAAACGAACAGCATATCCCTGTGCGTTGCCGGATCCTCAAAAACGCAGTGCGACATCGGCTTGGAGACCGCGTCGCTGGAATAAAATGCGTCGCCGGAATCGTCGATCGCGCTGAACATATTTTCGATCACGCCGATCTGTGCCTCGCTGAGCTTATTATCAGCAAACTCGACAACAAGGCTGCCGCCCATTTCATCCATGACAGTGCGCATTGCCGCCGGGATGCCGTACACATCGTCTGCCTTGACACGCGCCATGTATGCGGGATTGTATTCCAGCGAATCGGCCGTCGGGAAGAACTCCTGATCCCAGTCGTGATCGGTCGAGAAGAGTGCGCTTGTGAGATTGAAGTGCGCATAGTTGCCGGAGCCGATGTCGCTGTAAATATCCACAAAATACCAGTGCTCGCCGATCTTCACGCAGTCCCAGGAATGCCCGCGGTAGCGGTCGTGAACAACCTTGCAGTCAATAGCCATCATCTGCATG
>CAMNAY010000251.1 GCA_946531975.1 uncultured Ruminococcus sp.
CGTCATGGTCTGTGCATTCTGCGGCAGCCGGTATGTGCTGGACGGGAATCAGAACATTCAGAGCAAAGCACTGACCGATGCAAAGCTCCTGCTCTGCTATGTCGAAGCGGAAAAGCACAGACAGGCTGAACGGTACCTCGATGAGTTCCTGATGCTGACCAAGGCGCTGGAACTTGACGACAACAATCCGGAAACACTGACAAAGCTCGGCCGCTGCTGCCGTGCGCTCGGACAAAACGGCAAGGCGCTGGAATATTACAATCACGCGATTGAAATTGACCCGTCCTGCGGTCCTGCTTACGCAAACATCGGCACTGTCTACATTCTCACGGAGCGCTATGCCGAGGCAAAAGCAATCATTGAAAAAGGGCTGCCCTATATGGATCCTTCCGAATCCGATTACTGGACAGCCTTTGCGAATTATACACTTGTCATCGGAAAGCTCGGTGACCTTGCCCGTGCAGAGACGATGATCCGTGAAGCTGAAGAACACGGATATCCGAACTGTGCGGCGCTGCGCCGGCTGCTCGGTCTGTCATAATCCCGAATCGAAACAGAAAACCCCGGAGCATTTCACAAAAATGCTTTGGGGCTTTTTCCTGTTCATATCGCCGTCATTGCCGCATCAGGTCAGCGACCATGCGCGGTATTTGATCATTTCGCCGGTGTCGATCTTCAGACTGACCTCATACTCATAGCCCGAATTCTCAAACTCCAGCTCGTACACATACGCGCCGTTGTTGCGGTCAACCTTTGCCTTGGTGAACCGCACCGTTTCATCATCGGTCAGACCCGCCGTTTCCAGCACAATATCCCGTGCGCGCAGCAGTCCGATCGCATGCGAGGTGTCCGCCGAAACCGGATGCACATCAACAGTATTGGTCATGCCGTCCGCTGCGTTCAGCTCGATCGTATACTGCGTTCCGTCATCCAGCGTAAACGCAATCATGTAAACCCTGCCCTCGAACTTGGTCTTGGTGAAGATCACCTGATCGGGTTCGTAGTCTCCGACGCGAGAGAGTGCTTTCTGTTTCGCCTGCTCCAGCGTAATCATATCCGACTGCGAAACGGACTGCGGCTCCTCCACGGAGTATTTGACGAGCGCACCGCTTTTGGCTTCCAGCTGCACGGTATAAAGGCGCCCGTGTGCATCCGTCAGCTCATATTTGCAGAGATCCAGCGTGCCGTCATTGGCGCATTTCTCCTTCAGGAACAGCGCATCCTTCAGTCCGGCTGTCTCCAGCACCTGCTTCCGCAGCGCATCGGCTGAGAGCCAGCCATCCGTATTCAGCGTGTGATCCGCCTTGAACTGCTGGGATTCCAGTACATTCCCCTGCTCGGCATGCAGCTTCAGCAAATATTCCTGTCCGGCGCCGTCCAGCAGATCAATCTCATAATACGGCGGTTCGGCAGTCGGCTTCAGCTTGGTACTGATGAAAACCGCATCAGTTTCGGAAACGCCGGTCTCTTTCCGGGCAGTCTCCTGCGCCTGATCGAGTGTCAGAAAGCTGCTCTGGATATGCGCATATTCCTCCGGATCGACATCGGCGGTTTCCTCGCTCTCCGCAGGCAGCGCCGGATGCTCCGGTGTCCGGTTCCGCAGCAGCGATGTCAGCACAACTGTCACGCAGAGTACGGCGATGCACAGTCCGAGTGCAATGACCGCCCAGAGCGGAACAGCAACCGTTTTCTTTCCGGCAGTCCCTGCTGTTTTTTTGTGGCTGATGTCATGCACGGCGGCGGCTGGTTCGGCTGCCGGTGCATTCTGCTGCTCGGCAGCAGCCAGCCCGTCTGTCAGTGCTGCGTGATCTTCCTCGCTCCAGACAGATGTCCGGAACGCCTGCCGCAGTGCATCCGGATCTGGCACCGTGCCGCCCTGCAAAAATGTCAGCTGGCGCATTGCCTTCTCTGTTTTCTGTGCAAATTCCTCCGGCGAAATCTGACGGACCTCCGCAACGGTCTCATCTCCGAAATCAGAGAGATGCAGCGAGAGATTGCGGCGTCCGGAGACCGGAAGCTTCAGCAGCGGCAGAAGCGGACTGTCTGCCGAAAGATCTGTTTCCGTCACGCGCTCCGGCGCGCGGCTCTGGCAAATGCGGAGAAGCTGCACAAGCACATCCTTTTCCCCGCAGGAGGGCGACTTGCGCAGTGCTGCCGCAAACGCTTCAATGACTGCTGCCCGCGCCTGCTCACGGCTGCCGAGATACAGTACCGCAGTCGGATACATTTTCTCCGCAGTCTGACGGATCTCCGTACTGTTCATGCGCACCGCCTCCTTTTCACATCCGTTATATGCTTCCTGTTTTATTGTATCAGAAACCGCATGGCTTGTCAAGCTCTGATACAAACCAGCAAGCCGAATTCTGCCCGCATACTGAGTGAGGGAATCTCTGCGAGCCTTGCGATATGCTCCGGTGCAGTCTTATGCGCATAGGGCGTCATGGCGAACAGGTCGCGGAGCTGATCCCCCGCAGCAGAAAACTGATATTCGATCCGCTGCACACCGCGCAGCACAAATCCCTCCGGCGCAGTCAGAACCGGACGGTTTTCATAGGGTTCATCATAGACTGCCTGCTTCAGCTCCCAGAGGTGCCGCTCCAGCGGAACCGCCCGCAGCAGCACGCCGTCTTTTCTGAGGACACGCCGGAACTCCCCTGCCTCACACGGTGCAAAGAAATTCAGCAGCAGATCACAGCTCCCGCCGCCGACCGGCAGCCGGCTGACCGATGCCGCAGCCCATTCCGTCTGCTGAGACAGTCCCTCCTGCGCAGCCCGTTTTGCGGCGTACCGCAGGGCGTCCGGAGAAATATC
>CAMNAY010000252.1 GCA_946531975.1 uncultured Ruminococcus sp.
TACGGCACATTTGAATATTATGCTTACTGCAAGGAAAATATCTACCGCAATCAGCAGGCGGGCGATCTGCTGCTCTGCGGACAGCCGGAGCTTCCGGCGGCAGGGGACTGCAAAGCACAGGTCATCCGCTTCGCAAAGGACGATCCGGATGCCGATGTGACGCTGCTGAACGGCAATACGGCAGTGTACGGCGGCGAGCAGCTCCGCCTGCCGGATGACATGGCACTGACCGGTGTGCATAACCGCTGCAACTGCGCTGTTGTCTTCGCACTCGCAAGACGGCTCGGTGTCAGCGCAGAGGACATTCTGCGCGGCATCCGGAGCTTTCAGCCGCTGCCGCACCGGCTCTCTCCGGTCGGCACCTATCACGGCATCCGCTGGTTCGACGATTCAATCTCGACCGCCTGCGAGACCTGCATTCAGGCGCTCGACAGCCTGCCGGATACCGATACCGTGCTGATCGGCGGCATGGACAGAGGTATTTCCTATCAGCCGCTGCTCGATTATCTTGTGCAGTCGCCGGTTCCGCACATCATTCTGATGTCGGATTCGGGACGGCGGATTCTGAATGAGGCGCCGGATGTGCTGAAGCCGCGGCTGCTCTATGCAGCGGATCTGCCGGAAGCGGTCGCACAGGCGAAGCGCCTGACGGCAAAAGGGAAAATCTGCCTGCTGTCTCCCGCGGCAGCAAGCTATAATGTATATCAGAACTTTGAAAAGCGCGGTGAGCATTTTCAGACACTTGCAAAAGAATGACCGGAGGATAACAATAGCATGAAAACGATTTTTCTTGTGATTCCCTGTTATAATGAGGAGGAGGTTCTGCCGGAAACGGCAAAGCGTCTGCATAAGAAGATGAAGCAGCTCCGCAAGGCGGGAACAGTCTCCGAACAGAGCCGCATCGTGTTCGTCGATGACGGCTCCAAGGATAAAACATGGAAGATGATTGCAAAGCTGCACGAGAAGATGCCGGCACTGTTTGACGGCATCAAGCTTTCCCGCAATGAGGGACATCAGAACGCGCTGTATGCCGGTCTGATGCAGGCAAAGGGACTGTGCGATGCTGCGATTTCAATGGATGCGGACCTTCAGGACGATATCGAAGCGATCGACGAGATGATCGCGAAGTTCGAGCAGGGCAATGACATTGTCTACGGCGTCCGCAGTCAGCGCGAGACGGATACCTTTTTCAAGCGCACGACCGCCCGCGGCTTCTATAAGGTCATGAAGCATATGGGCGTGGAAATGGTCGAGGATCACGCGGACTTCCGTCTGATGAGCAGACGGGCGCTCGAAGGACTCGCCGAGTTCCGTGAGGTCAACCTCTTTCTGCGCGGAATGGTGCCGATGATCGGTTACTCCTCTGACATTGTTTATTACGAACGCGGCGAGCGTTTTGCGGGTGAATCAAAGTATCCGCTGCGGAAAATGCTCTCCTTTGCGACACAGGGCATTACCTCGCTGTCCGTCAAGCCGATCCGGCTCATTACTTCGCTGGGCATCGGCATTTTCCTCGCCAGCTTTTTCATCCTGATCTATTCGCTGATCCGGCATCTGACCGGACACACCGTGGCGGGCTGGACCTCGACCGTGTTCTCAATCTGGGCGATCGGTGGCCTTCAGCTCCTCGCAATCGGTATTATCGGCGAATATATCGGCAAGATCTACCTCGAAACGAAAGCCCGACCGAAATATCTGATCGAAACATGGCTGCACGGCGATACAGAACCGGAACAGACGCAGAAGGATGCGTAATTTGTGCTGTCAGACAGGCATTTTTCCATTTTTTCATGCAAAGCTATTGACAAATTGCGCGAGATATAGTAAACTGAATATGTATGGAATCACACGATTCGGATCGGATGACCGGTTCCAGTGTGCTTGCAAAGTAATGTAAAAGGCGGTTATGTAATGGGATTATTTGACAAAATCTTCGGCTCTTACAGTGAAAAAGAGCTTGCTAAAATTGAACCGATCAAAAAGAAGGTTCTGGATCTGGATGAGGAGTATCAGGGTCTCTCCGATGCTGCTCTGAAGGCAAAGACAAAGGAATTCCGCGAGCGTCTCGCCAACGGCGAAACCCTCGATGATATTATGGTCGAAGCACTGGCAACTGTCCGTGAGGCAGCAGACCGCGTGCTCGGCAAAAAGCCGTTCCCCGTTCAGATCATCGGTGCGATCGTTCTGCATCAGGGCAGAATCGCTGAAATGAGAACCGGTGAAGGTAAGACACTTGTCGCATGCGTTGCTTCGTATGTGAACGGTCTGAGCGGCGACGGCGTTCATGTCGTTACGGTCAACGATTACCTCGCAAAGACTCAGTCAGATGAAATGGGCAAGGTTCTGCGCTTCCTCGGTCTGACCGTCGGATGCATTATCCATGAACTGAACAATGACGAGCGCAGAGCTGCCTATAACTGTGACGTTACCTACGGCACCAACAATGAAATGGGCTTCGACTACCTGCGTGACAATATGGTCACATACAAAAAGGACCGCGTGCAGCGTGCGCCGAATTTCGCGATC
Source organism: uncultured Ruminococcus sp. (assembly GCA_946531975.1). Classification (GTDB taxonomy): domain Bacteria; phylum Bacillota; class Clostridia; order Oscillospirales; family Ruminococcaceae; genus Firm-04. The sequence goes on from CAMNAY010000252.1 coordinate 2,527, forward strand.
GTGGACGAGGTGGACTCCATCCTCATCGACGAGGCGAGAACCCCGCTGATCATCTCCGGCCGCGGCGACAAGTCCACGGAGCTCTATGAGCAGGCGGATCGCTTCGCAAGAACCCTGACACCGGTCACCGTCGTTGAGACCGATGACAAGGAGGACCAGGACGAAGCGTATGAAGATGCGGACTACATCATCGACGAGAAGGCGAAGACCGCTACCATTACCAGACGCGGCGTCAAGAAGGCGGAGCAGTATTTCCATGTCGA
>CAMNAY010000253.1 GCA_946531975.1 uncultured Ruminococcus sp.
GAGATCATGCAGCCGGGCATTTCGGTTTCAATCCGGTCTGTCAGCAGCTTTGCGAGCGTTGTCTCTGTCCGGATGACGATATTATAGGGAATTCCCGTCTGCTCCGCGATGAACGCGACGCCGACTGCTGCGCCGACCGCGTCGAGGTCGCTGGAGCGGTGTCCCATGATATAGACATGGCTGCACCGCATCATGAGCTTATGCAGCTCTCTTGCGACGGCTCTGTTCTTCGCCTTGTTGCGGTGCTCGATACCCTTTGAGACACCGCCGTAGAACGTATAGCCGGATTCTGTCTTGATTGCAGCCTGATCGCCGCCGCGTCCAAGCGCCATATCGAGCGACTGCTGCGCGTAGTGTTCATTCTGTGCGATATTGGTGCCGCTTCTGCCGACGCCGATTGAGAGTGTCAGGCTGCTCCTGCCCTTGACCAGAATTTTTCGCGCTTCATCCAGCAGCGGGAAGTGTGCGCGCTCCATCTCGATGCAGTAGCGCACCTCTGTAATTATCATAAAGCGGTCGTCATCGAGATGACAGAAGACGCTGTTGGTTCCCTCAAGCAGCTTGTCAAAGAGTGTTTCCAGCGATGCCAGAACCAGCGCGCGCTCACTCTGACGGGTTCCGTTGAACAGATCCTCAAAGTTGTCAATGACGATCATCAGCACGCAGGGGCGGCTGTCCATATAGGTGCGCCGCAGCGTGACATAATTGGTAATGTCCTGAAAGCAGAACAGCTCTGCATGGCCGTTCTTGCGGTCATAATCCGTCCGCGAGACGAGATAATGCCTGTCATAGAGATCCAGCTCAATGGATTCGCCGTCCTCGACGGCATCCGGACGCAGCGGAAGCACACTCTGAAGCGGTCTGCCGAACAGGTCTGCGCCGTTTGAAATGTTATCCGCGAAGCTCTCGTTATACCAGAGGATCTCATTCCGCGTATTCAGAATGACCAGCGGCACAGGCATATGCTCAGGCGCATTTTCCTTGGTGCGGTCAATGAGCGTGTTCATTTTTGCGACATAGCGGATCATACCCTGCCGCATTTTGACAAGCTCCGAGCCGAACCACAGCATAGAGCCGAGGAATCCCAGCACGATAATCCAGTACAGCGGGCTTCGCCAGTGCGAACCTGCCAGAATCAGCGCTGCCATGCACATCACACCAAGCACAACGACGGAACAGAACACCCGCCAAAGCTGTTTTCTCTGCATGCTTTCTCACCTGCCTTTTTCGTTCCTCCGTACAGAGGATCCGCTCCTCTGCACGATCTGTCAGACCTCCATGATGATCGGGAGGATCATCGGGCTGCGCTTGGTGGTCTCAAAGATATAGTCAGACAGCACATCGCGCATCTTGCCCTTCAGCGCATTCCAGTCGCGCAGCTCATAGGGTGCGCAGCGGTCCAGCGCATCGTGCAGGCGGTTTCGCGCCTCCTCCATCAGTTCCTCAGACTCTCTGACATAGACAAAGCCTCTGGAAATCAGTTCCGGTCCCGACACAATGACATTGTCGCCGCGGTTGATGCCGATGACAATGATGATCAGACCGTCCTGTGCGAGATGCTTTCTGTCACGCAGAACAATCGAACCGACATCGCCGACGCCGAGACCGTCCACCAGCACTCTGCCGGCGGGCGCCTGACCGGTGATCTTCATGTCGATCCCGTTTGTCTCGATGATATCGCCGATCTGACCGATCAGGATATGGTCGCGCTGCATCCCCAGTTCCAGTGCCAGCTCCGCATGCTTTTTCAGATGCTTATACTCGCCGTGAACCGGAATAAAGAACTTCGGCTTGGTCAGTGAGAGCATGAGCTTCAGTTCCTCCTGACACGCGTGACCGGAGACATGCACCTCATACATTCTCTCATATACGACATGTGCGCCGGATTTCATCAGCTCATTGACCACTCTCGTCACATACTTCTCGTTTCCGGGGATCGGTGTTGCAGAGATGATGATGAAATCCTGCGGGGTAATGTTGACCTTTTTGTGGTCGCCCATTGCCATACGGGTCAGTGCGGACATCGGCTCGCCCTGGCTGCCGGTCGTGATCAGCACGATCTGATCGGCAGAATAGCGGTTCATCAGGTCGATGTCGATGATTGTGCCTTCCTTGGCATCGAGGTAGCCAAGCTCCCGTGCAATCGTAATGACATTGATCATGCTTCTGCCGAAGACGGCGACCTTTCTGCCGTTTTTCTCCGCGCAGTCGATGATCTGCTGGATTCTGTGAATATTGGACGAGAAGGTTGCGATGATGATGCGCTTGCCTTCTGCGGCTGCAAAGAGCTTATCGAAGGACTCGCCGACCTTGCGCTCCGTCGGTGTATAGCCCGGACGCTCTGCGTTGGTGGAATCCGCCATCAGAGCCAGCACGCCCTTGCTGCCCAGCTCTCCGAATCTGCCCAGATCAATGATGCCGCCGTCGATCGGGGAATAATCCACCTTGAAGTCGCCGGTATGAACCAGCACACCCGCCGGGGTGTGGATTGCCAGACCGACCGCATCAGGGATCGAGTGGTTCACATGAATCAGCTCGACCGCCATGCAGCCCATGCGGATCGTCTTCCGCGGCTGCACGACATTCAGCTCGACCTTGCCGTTGAGCTGATGCTCCTTGAGCTTTGCCTCGACCAGAGCGAGGGTCAGGCGCGTGCCGAAGACCGGAATATTCACCTTCTTCAGCAGGTAGGCAAGACCGCCGATGTGGTCCTCGTGACCGTGGGTCAGGACGATGCCGCGCAGCTTGTCGGCATTGCGCTCCACATAGGTGAAATCCGG
>CAMNAY010000254.1 GCA_946531975.1 uncultured Ruminococcus sp.
ATAAACAGCTGCCCGACTGCCTGCGTGACCGTTGTCTTTCCGCCGCGGTTTGCACCGGTGAGGATATAGACGGTATGCGCCCGGTCAAAGCGCAGGTCATTGGGCACAATTTCGCCGACATGCTCCGTGTGCATTGCAAGCTTCAGATTGTAGAAGCCGATCGCCTCCATTGAAGTGTCACATTCCGCTTCCGCCTGTGCCGCACAGAACACACAGCCCTTTTCCGCCAGACTGCTGATATACTCCGCACATCGGATGTAATAGATCAGCTCCGGCATCAGCCCGGACACATGCACGATCGCCGTGTTTGCGTATTTCGTCAGCGTGTCCCGCAGCTTCTTCACAAGGGAGCTGAGCATTCTGTTCATCACAGTATCCAGATAGAATGTGGAGCTTGCCGCCGCACCGTCCGTGACCGCAGTCAGGGTCGCAGACCCGGCTCCGGCATTGGGACTGCAGGCAGAACGCACTGCAAGAAAGTCATCCTGCAAGGCGCCGATGATGCCGTGCTGACCTTCCCCGCCGACAGGCTGACAGTGCAGATCACCGTCCCAGTCCGCAGTGTCGCGGATCCTGTCTTTTGCCGCTGCCGCGATCGCATCTGCGAAATTGCTGACGACGCCGGACTTCTTGAACGGCTTTCGGTTGACGGAGACCAGCCCGATGCTGACAGCTTCAAAGCGCTCGTTGACATTGATGCCGAGGGTGACGCTCTGCACATCCGACGCTTTTATTTTCAGCGCTGCGATGTCCTGTTTCATTTCGGAAAAGCAGGCGTCCTCATAAAGGTCTGCAATGTCATCCCGCAGTGCAAGGAGCCCCTTTGAACGGATCCGATCATCGGAAAGGCATTCCTGCAAGGCCTCCACGGTCCGGATGTAATCTGCCAGCTCATCGAGGCGGTGAAAGAGATGCCAGAGACCGAGCTCCTCATCGGAGGTCTTGTGCATGGAGGAAAAATCCTTCATGAACTGTATCTTCCGAAACAGCTCCGTCATGTGCTGTCTGAGCTCCGGCAGCCGGTAAAAATCCGCGAAGATCTCGCTGCGGTATGCGGCGACATTTGCATCTTCCGTGATCTGCGAAAGGATCTCCGTGATCAGACGGCGCTCCCTTGCGTCACCTGTGACAGCCTCGCAGAATGCCTCCAGACCGAGATCGTGCAGCACATGCTCCGGGAGCCTGCGATATGCGATGTCTGCTCCGGCGGGCTGCAGCAGGCTGAATCCTGTATGCTGATGCATGGCTGCACCCCCCTCTCACAGCTTTTTCAGCGGGATACAGATGTGGCTGACCGTATCTTCAGGATTCTTTGCCGGCGGCATATAGAATTCCAGTGAATAATTGCCCGCCAGCGCGTAGCCCTGCAGAGAGGGGAGCCACTCCGACCAGATCTGTGTATTGACCTTCTGCATCGCGTCCGGCAGCGCGCCTATGCACGGAAACTGCGCCCACAGTCCGCCGGGGATCTGGAATGTTTCGCAGCCTGCCGGGATCTCCTCCCACGGCAGATACAGGTCAGCGATCCAGTAGTCAAAGGTTTTCCCGTCCATATCCGTGCAAATGCCGAATATGCCCTTTAAGCCCTTCATGTCCTTCATCCATTCGTCCCAGAATGCCGGGACTTCCCGGTAGCTTGTTTCCGCATCAAATCTTTTTTTGATGCCGACGACCGTAAACGGTGCCTTTTCAACGATTTTGTAATCCAGCATATTTCCGCCCTCCAGTGTGATTTTGATATGCAGCGGAGCCAGTGAACGCAGACCTGCGCCCGGTTCTCTTGCCTCAGTCGGCGTGATGCCGTGAAAGTGCCGGAAGGCCTTTGCGAAGCTGTCAGGCGAATCATAGCCGTATTTCACGGCAATGTCGATCACCTTCTGTTCGGAGCGCATGAGCTCCTGCGCAGCGAGCGTCATCCGGCGGGCACGGATATATTCCCCGACCGTCATGCCGCACAGGGCCCCGAAGATCCGCTGATAGTAGAAGGGAGAGAGCGCAGCCTTTTTTGCGATCTCCTCAATTTCCAGCGTCCCGGAAAGGTTCTGCTCAATGTATGCGACCGACTCCTGAAAACCGTCTATCCAACCCTGCATGGTCTTCACCTCTTTCCGCTGTGATACCAGTATATCACATTCCGGCGGAGCGTTCCCGACATTTTGTGCGCTCTTTGTCGGGGTGCGTGCGGAATGCATCGGACACAGCCTGTGTTGTTGATAATATTATACGGGATTCTGCGCGGATTGTCAATCGGCAGGGACGCCGGTTCAGAGCACCGCCGCTTGATTTTTGCCGGCGAATATGGTATAGTATAGATAATATATGATCACAGCATGTTTGTGCAGAGGAGGGCGTCAGATGGAGCATGCACCGACGATCTTGCAGCAGCTGAAAAGCTACCCGACCTATCAGTTCCACGCGGAGATTACATCCGATCAGATGAATGAGCGCGAGGTGTTCCTGCGTCTTATTCTGGAGACATATCAATGGCTGCGCGACCGGCTGAAAGGGAGCGGGCGCATTCCGCGGGAGCTCGATACCCCGCAGCCGGATGCCTATTCTGAATTCAGCGAGGCGCAGCTCTGCTCCTTCACGCTTGACATGGGCTGGAAGGCGGAGGTGACCTATGCGGCAGAGCGCGGGCTCTGGGCATTTTCCCTGCGGGAGGCCGATATGGGCGCAAACCGCGGTACGCCGGAGGAGCGTCCGCCGGTGCAGGGGAGACTGTTTGAAACGGATATTTCCTTTGTCCGATGCGG
>CAMNAY010000255.1 GCA_946531975.1 uncultured Ruminococcus sp.
CTTGTTCTGCCGTGGACGGTCAGCATATCCGCGCCGGAATCCTCGCACATCCGCGCAAATTCCGATATCGTGACCTTGTTCCGGTTCAGCCCCGGTCTGCACTTGACCGTCACGGTCTTTCCGCCGCGTTTGCACGCCTCAATGATTTTTGCAGCAAGCGGCAGATTGCCCGTCAGCGCACAGCCCTCGCCGTTCCTGACAATATTCGGCACCGGACAGCCCATGTTGATATCCACCAGATCAAAGGCTTCCGTATAGGCACCCTTGCAGGAATATTCAAAGGCAGAGGGAACGCAGCCGAGAAGCTGCACCGCGCGCGGTGTCTCCGCTTCGTCCGTATACAGCAGCTTCGCCGTTGCCTTATCGTGGTATTTCAGTCCGTTTGCGCTGACCATCTCCGTGAAGCACAGTCCGGCACCGAGCTTCCGGCACATCACCCGAAACGGATAGCTCGTATATCCGGCAAGCGGTGCCATCAGCACATTGGAATCGAGCGTCAGGCTGCCGATCCGGAGTTTTTTCAGATAATGTTCGCAAAATCGTTCCATGCTCATGCCTCATCTGTCAGTTTATTTTTATATTCAAGTATAGCATGGATGCAGGAAATTGTCAAGAAATGCACAGTATCCGGATATCATTGATACTTGCGGAATCGGAAACAGTGTGCTATACTGAAAATATACAACCGACGCTTTATCAGCACAACCTGCGGTTGTAAAACAGCAAGAATCATTTGCTTGCACACAACCGCCGATTATGCTACAATCATATCAGGAAAGGAAAAACCGGATGCGGACACGGCGGATTCGCTGTACGATGCATGCGGCGGTATCACCCATGAAACGCACAGAGGATTTCCATTCCAATCTCGCAAAGCGCAGAAAAGCACTGCATCTCACGCAGGAACAGCTCGCTGCAAGGATGAATGTCTCGCCGCAGGCTGTCTCGAAATGGGAAAAGGCAAGCTATCCGGATACGGAACAGCTCCCGAAGCTCGCGGCTGCGCTTGATCTTTCGCTGGATGCGCTTTTCGGCATCCGGCAGTCCCGCGGGGACACCGATCCGGTGCAGACCGTCAGCAGCGCATTGCAGGCGCTTGCACCCGATCAGCGTGCGGAACTGATCGCAAAGCTCTTTTACGCTTCGATCTGCGCATTTGATCCTTCCGCCGACGGCGAAACAGGCCGTCTGCGCGAAAGCTATGAGCATGAGACCTATGCAGGGCTGCACACAGACCGCGAGATCGCATTGCAGCGGCTCAACCCGGATTTGAGATACTGTGTATTTCTCGAAAAACCGGAAACAGGCGCCGCGGATTATCTGCGCGATGAGGACCGGATCGTGAAGCTGCTGACAACGCTCGCAGATGCCGATGCGATCCGCATGATCAAATACATGGCAGGAAGCTGCCGGAACAAGCTCTTTGTACCGGAGAAGCTCGCGGAACGCCTCGGGATTCCTGCGGAAAAGGTGCAGAGCGTGATCAACCGGCTCGACCGCTTCGGCTTTGTCTGGCGCATGGCTGCCGATCTCGGCGAGGAGGAGCCCGTCATTATGTACGGCTACACGCACAATCCGACGCTCGCCATGATCCTGATTCTTGCGCAGTCCGCATGCAACTATCTCCAGAACTTTGACACCAAGGTCGATACCTATAAATACGGCACATTTCAGGACCGCACAACCGGCAATCCGGACAGTGTGCCGCAGGTATCCACATGGGACGCTGACACAATCTGATTGAAAAACGGCTAGATTTATCGGGGGGAACGATATGAAAAAAGCAATCGCATTTCTCACTGCGCTGACCATGCTGACGGCGGCATTCGGCGCAGCACCGGCATCCGCTGCCGGAAGCTATGACATGCAGATCACCGTCGATCTTGCAGACAGCGGCAAGCCGATCAGCCCGTATATCTTCGGCATCAATGAATACGGGCATCAGGACGACCTCAAAAAGGTCGCTGTCACCGCCGTGCGGCAGGGCGGAAACCGCATGACCGCCTATAACTGGGAGACCAATGCTTCAAACGCAGGCTCGGACTGGAAATACAGCTCGGATAACAACCTCTCCACATCCGAAGCACCTGCCGACTGCGTGCAGCAGCTCTCCGCAGAGGGCAAAAAATACGGCATTGACTACAAGCTGACAACCTTGCAGCTCGCAGGCTATGTCGCAGCCGACAAAGACGGCACCGTCACCGAAGCAGAAGCGGCGCCTTCAAAGCGCTGGAATGAGGTTAAGCTGACAAAGGGAAGCGCATTTTCCGATGAGCCGGATCTCACAGACGGCGTCGTCTATATGGATGAATATGTCGATTATATCATCCGCAAGCTCGGCGATTCGCAGGCGGCAACCGGTATTCAGGGCTATTCGCTCGATAATGAACCGGCGCTCTGGTCGGGGACGCACAGCCGCATCCACCCGAAGCCGGTCGGCATTCAGGAACTGAGCGACAAATCCATTGAGATTGCTGCTGCTGTCAAAAAGCTCGATCCCAAGGCGGAAATTTTCGGTCCGGCACTCTACGGCTATACTGCATACGATCATCTCGCGGATGACGATTCCAGCACCGAATGGGAAACCGTGAAGGCAGAGGGCGGCTATCACTGGTATCTCGACTGCTATCTCGATGCGATGAAGCAGGCATCCGAAAAGGCAGGTGTCCGGCTGCTCGATGTGCTCGATATCCACTATTATTCGGAATCCAGCCGCAAGGGCGCAGAGGACCGTCTGCAATCCGTCCGCAC
>CAMNAY010000256.1 GCA_946531975.1 uncultured Ruminococcus sp.
GCACAGAGATCGAATAGCTCATCCAGTCTCCGGATTCAATATATCCGACATTCTTGCCGCCCTGTGCGCAGTCCTCCAGTTCCACGCCGCTCATGGAAGTATAGTTTTCAGCTTCCAGAACTGCATTGCCGGAGCCGGGCAGAGAAAACCGATCGAAGTTATGCGGCTGTGAAGTGCTCGTTGTCGTCTCCGGTTCGGGGTCGGTACCGCTCTTGGGAACCGTGCGCCATACTGCGGTCTTCGCATGTTCATTCAGGATCTTTTTGAGGTAGTTGCCGGCTTCTGTCAGCGAACTGCCGTCTCCGCCGAAGATACTGGAACCCTCTGCCTTGCTGCTGATCGCCCAGTTGCACCAGGAGAGTTTGTTGGAATCCATCCATGAAAGCCACTGCTCTGTCGATCCGACATTGACGGCACCGTCACCGTCTGCATTGACCGTTCCCCATTCGGATACAAAGACTGCTGCATTTTTGCTGAGTGCCGCATCGCCCTTTCCGCGCAGATCGCCGCCGTGCGTGCCGGCATAAAAATGCAGAACATATGCAACATTGCTGTCATTGATCGGATCATTTGCGGCTGCATCGACATCCTGAGACCATGTCGGTGTGCCGACGATGATGAGATTGTCCGAGTACTTGCGGATCTCCGGGATCACCTGCTCGGCATAGCCTTTCACGGTTGACCAGGAGACCTGTGTCGGTTCATTGTAAAGCTCAAAGATCACATTGTCATATTTTCCGTAATCACGCGCGATCTCGGAGAAAAAGCTCTTTGCTGCATTCGTGTTATTATGTGCGCCGTGCGAATGCCAGTCCACGATCACATAGATATCCTTTGCGATCGCCGCATCCATGACGGAGCGCAGTGCGCCGACATCTCCGCCGTTGTAGATCGAGCCCTGATCGTTCACACCGAGCGAGCAGCGGAGGATCTCGCACTTGAACTCATCAACCATACGGTCAACGGTGCCGCTGTTCCAGTACTGCCCCTGCCAGTTGCTCCAGAAAAAGCTCATTCCCTTGACCTGCACCGGTTCCTTGTAAGATGAACCGATGATCCTGTTTCCGCTGGTCTGAAGCTGACCGTAATAACTGACCGGTCCGCTCCCTGCCGCTGAAACCTCCGCGGGTTCCGGTACAAGCATGACCCGCGGAAGGAGTACAGCTGACATCACAAATGCGCAGACTGTACTCAACGCTTTCCGAATTTTCATAAATTTTTTCCCCTCCAAAAAAATATTTCGATTTATGCATTTTATCATGCATCAATCACCGTGTTATGCGCATCAGTCCGACAGTGTCTCTGTTCGCCTGATCCGAACGAGTTCCTTCCTCTCATTGCGATTCAAAAAGACAAGGGGTATCTTTTTTTATTATAACATTTTTCCGGTAGTTAGACAAGACAACCGCAATCATTTAATGTAAAAATATCGCTGTGCATAAATATATTCAACAAATATGCAAATGAACAGTATATACGCCCCGCAAATCGCGGCTGTTTTCATCAAGCAGCGGTTCTGTATGCGTGCGGAATCGGCTGCGGAGCGGTACATCGGGGAGGTGAACACAGAGAAACCGCCGTCTGACTGTGGAAATCAGGCGGCGGTTCCGTTTATTTGATTATGCGTTTCAGCAATGTGAGATCAGCGGCATTCAGTCTGCCGTTTCCGTCCATGTCGGCGCGGGCGCCCTGCTCAGGCGTCAGCGTACTGATTGTCATGAGATATTTGTGCAGCTCAACAGCATCCGAACCACTGACCTTTCCGTCCAGATCAACGTCGCCTTTCAATGCGCTTTGTCCGTTCGGAACCGCAAAGACTGCGTAATGCACAACAGAGGTTGCCGTGCCGTTTTCGCCGAGTGTCACGGTCTCACCGGGAACAACATCCCTGCTGTAAAGATAGAAGCTGACATTGTTGCTGTTCGTCATGTTCATGCCGGTCAGTGTCCAGTCATCCAGCCAGACCGGGTAGGCATTCTGCTCATCCGTCACGCGGGTATCCAGTGCGACATAAACCGTTGCGGGCGCACTGACCGAGAATTCTGCCAGCGTACCGGATGCGGTCTTGCTGTCGCAGGCGGTGACGATGCGCTCTGCGCCGATCAGTTCTGCCGGAATCCCGGTAAAGGTCACGTCGCGGTCGCCGAATACAGGATCGTTTGCCTCAAGTTTGCTGTCGATCGACCATGCGGCCTTGTGTGCGCGATCATAGACGAGCAGATCGCGGATCAGGTTTCCGTTGAGCGGCTCAATCACAGGTTCTAACACCCACGACTGGTTCGCGGAGCCGTCCAGCTCCCACTCAATGACATTGGCGCCGTCCTCCCCGGAGCCGCCGGTCACGCCGATGCCGCTCATGTCGCCGGTGACAGCGGTCGTAATCAGATAGCTTCCGCTGCCGTTATCCACGAATTTGAAAAGCTGTGCATCGGAATTTGTATTCTCCCAGAGCCCGATGTTTGTGCCGTTGTCGGTCTTGCCGTAGTCGATATCAAGCAGATGACTGTTATCTGCATAGAGGTAATAGTACCCGCTGCCTGCGTCCTTCAGTGTCCATTTGACCGCATTTGCTGCCGCTGTCTGGATGACATTGGTGCCGTTCTGAAGATTGCTGTCCTCAGCGGAGAGATACAGTCCGCTGTTGACATTGCGGATGCGATAAACCTCAGCCGTGTCGATCACCGCGCCGACCTTGACAGATGTGCCGCCGTTGACGGTGACATTCGGACGCGCCGGGAGCGGCTGG
>CAMNAY010000257.1 GCA_946531975.1 uncultured Ruminococcus sp.
TCAGACAGTAGATTTTCCGGAAGCCGTGAACTTCGATCAGATGCTCCGTGACCTTGCAGAAATCATAGTAATCATCGTACTGTGTCGTATCAAAAACCGGGTGCGCCTTTTCATCGACGGTCATGACATAGCGGTCAGAGTGCATCAGCAGATCTTCGATGTAAGCGATCACTTCCGTGCCCATGGTCGTATCATCGCGGATGTAGAGGAATCCGTCGAAATCCTTCGATGCAATCAGCCGGTAGATTTCGCGTTCATCCTGTGCCCGTGCAGCATTGCCCTGTGTGAAATGAACCAGCGGCGCAAGCACAACGGTATCGCAGCCGCTGCCGGCAGCCTGCTTCAGCGCGCCGCGCAGAATGCCGGCGATATGATTCCGGGCAAGCACCGGTGCGGCAATGCCGATCAGCGGACGGTGTTTCATGACGGATCCCCCCTTTTTCTATGTAATATTATAGCACATAAATTGGCTGAAAGCAACCCTATTTTACAGTTTTGTGCGATACAGTCCGTATAATTACACATCAATATTACGCGATTATCCATTGACGCAGTAGCGAAATTATAGTAAAATATTGATATCGGGCTGAGGTTTTTGGAAAGATTGCTGTCAGCCCGGAGAAAGCACAGCGCACTCCGCATGTCCGCTGCATGTCCGGATTTCGCCCCTTCGGGATCCGCTGCACGGGGTACGCCGGAGTGCCGGAACAGAGATAAATTTATGGGGGGAATCCTGAATGAAGAAAACGAGAATTGCTGCTGCGGTTCTTGCGGCAGCCCTGACACTCACGCCGCTGACAGTTCCGCAGAGCACAGCGCCGGTGTCCGTCACGGCATCGGCAGCGAGCATTTCAGACCTGCCTGCGGAATTTCAGTACGCGGCAGACTGGATCTGGCAGAACCGCATTGAGCGGGAGCGCTCCACGGAACGCCGCAACACAATCTTCGATCAGATTGTCGCGGGAAAAGGCTCGATCAACTATGTGGTCAAGTGGCAGTCCTACCGCACGGTCACATATGAGCAGCGGCAGCAGTTCCAGACGATGCTCTCGACCTGCATCAACGCATGGAACGACTGGCTCGCGGGCTATGAAGACTGGCCCTATGAGCACATCGACGTCAGAGTCGTCGGCTGGGCGGTCATCGACAAGAGCTGCCTGCTCGATCTGCACGATGATGAAGTTGTGTATACCGATACCAGATATTACGATGCACAGTATGACACGACAAACGGCAGGGACACAATCCCGGACAGGGAGCCGTATGCCCCCTCCGCGCTCTCCCGGTTCGATCATTTCACACAGCAAGGCTATGAATATCCGGGCGGGCTGGACAAGCGCTTTGATATGTACATGTGGGCAACGCAGGGCTTTCCGGATATCGGCGGCTGCGGCGGTGACTGGGGTCAGCGTCTCTCCGATACTGCATATCTGAGCATGCTCGGCGGCGGCAGCCTGCATGTGCTGGAGCATGAAATCGGACACGGCTTCGGCATGACCGATTTCTACGGCGGCGAGGGTGCCTCAGACGGGTTCCCGCCCGGAGGATTCCCCGGCGGCGAAAACTCGATCATGATGGCAGGTTCATCCGCGAAGATTACGAAGTTCGACGGCTGGATGCTGCGCTACATGTGGACAAAGATCAAGAACGATGCCGGCAGATTTGACCTTGCAAATGCACTGCCGGAGAAGACCGATCCGGAACCGGAAACCGACCCGCTCCGCGGCGATATCGACCGCAGCGGACAGGTTGACCGGAATGACGTTTTCCTGCTGCACAGGTGGCTGTACGGCGCAGCAGAGACGGTTCTGCCGGATTGGAATGCAGGCGATCTGAATGCGGACGGCAGACTGAATGCGGCGGATCTCACGCTGCTGAAGCGGATGCTGCTGTCCGGCACACCGGTTCCGGAGCCGGAGGAGCAGACCGGATTCATCACTGCAAATATGGCAAAGCACGGCGCCTCACTCCCGACACAGGGCAGGGCACGGATGGTCGTGTTTTATGTTGATTTTCCGGACTGCCGCTATGATTATGAGCCGACGCCGGAGCAGCTGAATCAGATCTCCTTCGGCGCAGCAAACGAATCGAGCGCATGTTATCCGTTTGAGAGCTTTCCGGCATTTTACGGCAGAGCCTCCAAGGGAAGCATGGAGTTTGACGGACAGGTATTCCGCTATACGACAAAGCAGAATCAGTCTGTGTACGACAAGGATAAGGTCAAGATTGCCGAGGAATGCTACGAAGCATTCAAGGATCAGGTTGATTTCTCACAGTTTGACGGCGACGGTGACGGCAGGATCGACGCGACCCTTTTTACGGCGCCGACCAAAGCCGGCAATGACGACTGGTGGCCGTGTGCCGGTGCATTCGGTGATCCGAATTACCGCGTGGACGGCGTTGCCGTGGGGCACATCATCACGGGCAATGCACAGATCGAATCACCGACGAACTACATCAACTACATCAGCACCTACTGTCACGAGCTCGGTCACTGCACCGGTCTGCCGGATTATTATCTGTTCACAAATCCCAATGACAGCGAGGGCATGCACGGTCCTGCGGGCGTCGAACTGATGGACACCGATGCCGGCTCAGACTTCGGCGCATTCTCGAAGCTCATGGAGGGCTGGTATCACCAGAATCAGGTACAGGTTTACGATGCGTCCATGGGCACACAGACCTTCACGCTCCGGAACGCGCAGACTGATGCGGGCAACTGCATCATCATTCCCAACGGTAAGCT
>CAMNAY010000258.1 GCA_946531975.1 uncultured Ruminococcus sp.
CGCTGCATGCGACCGGTCTGGTCGAAACAATCCGGGAAAATGTCGCAAAGAAGCCGCTGCTCGGCATCTGCCTCGGCATGCAGATGCTCTTTGACAAATCGAATGAAAACGGCGACTGCGCCGGACTGTCACTCATTCCGGGTGAGGTGCGCCGCATCCCCTCGCAGCGGGTCATTATCCCGCACATGGGCTGGAACGAGCTGGTCATCACACAGGAATGCAAACTGCTGGACGGCATCGAAAAGCCCGTATATACGTACTTTGTGCATTCCTATCAGGCATTCTGCGATGACAGGAACATTGTAGCCTATGCGGACTACGACGGCAAAGTGCCCGCACTGGTGACCGACGGAAAATATGTGTTCGGCGCACAGTTCCACCCGGAAAAATCCGGTGAAAAAGGACTGCAAATGCTGCGGAATTTTGAGAGGATGGCAAAATGATTATATTTCCTGCGATTGATATTATCAACGGACAGTGCGTGCGTCTTGTGAAGGGCGACTACGCGACTGCATCCAAGGTTGCCGAAGATCCGCTCGAAACTGCGAAGAAATTTGAGGCTGCCGGCGCAAAGTGGATTCACATGGTCGATCTGGACGGCGCAAAAGCGGGCTATCCGGTCAACACTGAGATTTATAAAAATATTGCACAGAACACCGGACTCAAGGTCGAGGTCGGCGGCGGCATCCGCACGCTGGAGACAATTCAGGCATATCTCGATCTCGGCATCACCCGCGTGATTCTCGGCTCTGTCGCGCTGAAAAATCCGCAGCTTGTCGCGGACGCGATCGAGCGCTTCGGTGCGGACAGAATTGTTGTCGGGATTGACGCGAAAAATGAAATGGTTGCAACAGAGGGCTGGCTCGAAACAAGTGAAGTCCACTATGTCGATCTTGCGCTCGAAATGATAAAATACGGCGTGAAAACGATCATTTTCACAGACATTTCCAAGGACGGCACTCTCTCCGGCGTCAATGCCGGGCAGCTCAAAAAGCTCGCGGATGCGACTGCCGGCAAGTGCAATATTGTTGCATCCGGCGGTGTGCATACGATCGACGATATTGTCACCTGCCGCGACCTCGGACTGTACGGAACGATCGCGGGCAAGTCGCTCTATCAGGGCACACTCGATCTCAGCGACGCGATTCAAACCGCAGAAACCGTCCAAATCCGGCTCATGACCATGGATGATTATGACGCCGCATACGCCCTGTGGCTGCGCTGCGGCAATGGTCTGAACAATGTCGATGATTCGCGCGAGGGCATTGCAAGATACCTGCGCCGCAACCCGACAACCTCGTTTGTCGCTGAGGAAAACGGCGTACTTGCCGGCGTAATCCTCTGCGGCCATGACGGCAGACGCGGTTATATTCAGCATGCCTGTGTGGCACCCGAATACCGCAGACGCGGAATCGGCGGTCGGCTTGTCAGCCGTGCAATGGATGCGCTCAAGGAGGAGCAGATCAGCAAGGTCGCGCTGGTTGCATTCAAAAAGAATGCCGGCGGAAATGCCTTCTGGGAACAGCAGGGCTTCTCACTGCGGGAGGATCTCAATTACCGCAATCTTGCGCTGATCGAACTGATCCGGTTTGATCCGGACTATACAAAAGAATAACCGGACAGCGTTTCAATAGAAGGAGAGCAATATGCTTGCAAAAAGAATCGTTCCGTGTCTGGATGTCCGGCACGGAAAAGTCGTCAAGGGCGTAAATTTTGAGGGCGTCAAGGATGTCGGCGATCCGGTCGCATGTGCCGCTGAATACAACCGGCAGGGTGCGGATGAGATCGTATTTTATGACATTGTTGCATCGCACGAGGGCAGGGGAACCTTTCTCGATGTCGTGCGCGAAACTGCGCGACAGGTATTTGTGCCGCTGACAGTCGGCGGCGGCATTTCGACGGTCGAGGATATGCGGGAGACACTTCGTGCGGGTGCTGACAAAATCAGCATCAACTCCGCTGCGGTCAAGAATCCGCAGTTGATTTCTGACGGTGCCGAGATCTTCGGATCGCAGTGCGTCGTCGTCGGAATCGACGCAAAACGCGACAGAAACGGCGGATATACCGTCTACGCAAACGGCGGCAGAATCGACATGAAGGTCGATCTGCTGAAGTGGGTCGAGGAGGTCGAACGCCGCGGCGCCGGTGAGATCTGCCTGAACTCGATCGACACGGACGGTGTGCGCGGCGGCTTTGATCTGGAAATGCTCAAGGCGGTCTGCGCAAGAGTCCGCATTCCGGTGATCGCGAGCGGCGGTGCCGGAAAACTGGAGGATTTTGCGACAGTATTTCAGCAGACCGATGCAACCGCAGCACTCGCAGCGTCCCTGTTTCATTTCGGGGAACTGACAATCCCGCAGGTCAAGGCGGACTGCCGCAGCAAGGGGATCCCGATGCGATGAACGAAATCAGAATATATTGTTATGCAGCGGTGTGGCACTGGCTGCATCTGCCGCAGGATGATCCGCGATATACGGCGCGGGGCATACCCGCAGCGCAATGAATTGACATCCGCAGAGCGGAACCATCACAATATAAAGGAGTATCTGAAAATGACCTTATACGAAGAACTTCAGCGCAGAGGACTGATCGCGCAGACCACAGACGAGGCGGAGATCGCCGAGCTCATCAATAACGGAAAAGCAACCTTCTACATCGGTTTTGACCCGACCGCGGATTCCCTGCATGTCGGTCACTTCATGGCACTGTGCCTGATGAAGCGCATGCAGA
>CAMNAY010000259.1 GCA_946531975.1 uncultured Ruminococcus sp.
GGTCGGCGGCGCATCGACACATGCCGTGATCTCCGGGCATCGCGGACTGCCCTCCGCAAAGCTGTTCACAGACCTCGATCAGATCGTGGAGGGCGACACCTTCACGATAAATGTGCTGAATGAGGTGCTGACCTATGAGGTCGGGAAAATCCTGATCATCCGGCCGACGGAGACCGACAAGCTGGCAATCGTCCCCGGTGCGGATGAGGTCACACTCATGACCTGCACGCCTTACGGCGTCAATTCGCACCGCCTGCTGATCCGCGGGCACCGCGTCAAAAGCGTTTACGACAAAAAGGTGAAGGTCGGCGCGGATGCATTGCAGGTCGATTTCATGACTGTCATTCCGATCGTGTTTGTGCCGCTGCTCGTGCTCCTGCTCCTCTGGTGGAGCATAACGGAGCGCCGCACGCAGCATATCCGCATTGATCGGTACATCGTTCGCAAATTACCGCGAAGAAAGGAGGATGGGAAATGATAAAGCATATGAAGCGGCTTTGTTCGGCGCTCTGCGGGCTTGTGCTCGTGTTCGGGTGCATGGCGGGGCTGCTGATGACGGTGTCTGCTGCCGATGACGGCGCACTGACGCTCTGGTGCGTCAAGGGCGACGATAAGGTCGCCGGGATGCAGTGGCACATTTACAGAGTCGGTCACCGCTCCGACAGCGACTATGTGTTTGACGGAGATTTTGCCGATTACCGCCTGACGCTCGGCGATGAGACAAAGTCCATGCTTGAATGGGATGCCGATACAGTTGCGGATGCCGGTGAGACGCTGAAGGCGTATACCGTCGCGGATGAGATTCCGGCGATTGCAGACGGCACGACGGACAGCGCGGGCAGAGTGATCTTCAGCGGGCTTCAGCCGGGGCTGTATCTCGTCTGGGGCGAAATCCTGCAAACCGGCAATACGATCTATATCCCGAGCGCGGTCTTCTTTGAGATGCGCGGAGAGGATGACGCAGTGCTGAACGCATATCCGAAGATCATCCTTCGTTCGTTGGACAACAGCTCCGTAGATTATTCCGTCCGCAAGGTCTGGCTGAATGATGAAAGCCAGCCGCAGAACCGCGCCGCGTCAGTCACCGTTGCGCGTTACCGCGACAATCAGTTTTACGATGAGATCACGCTCAGTGAGGAGAATGCGTGGACCTGTGAATGGGAGGATACCGTCGATCATGTGTGGTTTGTCCGCGAGAAGGTCATCCCCGCGGGATACACGGTCGCCTGCCGTCAGCGGCAGACGCAGTATCTGATCATCAATACCTACACGGGGACGGATGTTCAGACGGAGACAACCACCACGGCGACAACGCTCAGCACGGCGGAGACGCAGGATACCGCAGCCTCATCCAGTGAAAGCAGCACCGTGACAACAACGGCTGCCGTGACAACAACGACTGCGGTCACAGACAAAATCCCGCAGACAGGTCAGCTCTGGTGGCCGGTGCCGTGTCTTGCCGGCTCCGGTATGCTCCTTCTGGGGCTTGGCTTCATCCTGCGCCGGAAGGAAGAGGAAGAATGAGAAAAGCAGCGAGTATTTGCTGTATTGCACTGGGGACAACGCTGCTCCTTGCGGCGTTGTTCCTTGTTTTGCATAATACGGCAGAGGACAGAAAGAGCGGCGAGACGGCGGAGCGCCTGCTCGATGCGCTCAGGCAGGAGATCCCGGAATACACTGGGCCCTCTGAGACCGCGCTGACGGGCGAAAGCGGCGATCTCTTCCCGGAATTTGAAACGGAGACGGAAGCTGCTGCGCCGGAGACAATCACATTGGACGGCAATGTTTATCTCGGCTATCTGTCCATCCCGGAGCTCGGGCTGGAGCTCCCTGTGCTGCGCGACTGGAGCTATCCGAATCTGAAGCTCGCACCCTGCCGCTATCAGGGCAGTGCCGCGGAAGATGATCTCATCCTCTGCGCACACAATTACGACAGCCATTTCGGGCGGCTCAGGGAGCTGCATACCGATTCGGAGATCATCTTCACCGATGTGACAGGTGTGCCGCACCGATACAGCGTGCTGAACACGGAGGAGCTCCCCGGGACCGCGGTCGAACAGATGCAGTTCGGCGATGCAGCGGAATGGGATCTGACACTGTTTACCTGTACGCGCAGCGGGCAGAGCCGCGTGACGGTGAGAGCGGCAAGAACGGAGGAATAAATGCGCAGCAGAATATTTGCCTTTGCGCTTCTTTGCCTTGCGCTGACAGGCTGCGGCGGGGAAGCCGTGAAGGAGACCACGCCGATGATGGGGCTCACATGGTTTGAAGCATATGACGATGTGAAGGCGGCGCTCTCAGATTATGAGCTGCTGACAGAGCGTGAGAATACGGAGCAGCAGGCGGCGCAGCGCATGCAGGATTACACGGGTGCGTCACTCTTTGACCTTGCCTGCGACCTGACGCTTTGCTTCACGGATGCCGGGCTGATCGGCTTCAATTATCATGATGTGGAGAAACAGCAGAACTACCGCGGCTGGTTCAGCAAGCTGGAGGATGCCTACGGGCTTCCGACTGAACAGGGCAGCGGCATGGCTTCGTGGTATGACGATCCGCTCGGCAAGAATACGGCGGTCTATCTCTTCAATCTGCGGGAGGGCGTGCAGGTGTCCTTCTATGCCACGGCGGATTCGCCCGATCATTCCTATGAGAAGCAGAAGAAATCGGTGATACCGACGCCGGAGCTTCGGACGCCGGTGGTGCCTGAATCGGATCCGCCCGTTTC
>CAMNAY010000260.1 GCA_946531975.1 uncultured Ruminococcus sp.
GTGGGGAGAAGTAAGTTTTCGATTTTCAGAAAGTCTATTGGGTGTAATTATGCCGGCAAATTCCGATTTATGTTCGTAACAATTATAGCATAACATATCTGCACGGTCAATAGAAACGCCATAGTACTTCTGACCGCATATCAGAAATACTATGGCTTAAAACTTCTATATCAGCATCGACCTTTTCCGGAGTCCCTTTTTTGCCTTATATCTGACAGCTTCCTCATGTTCCGTTCTTGCGGATGCATTTCTGATAAGCTGCGTGCATATGCTGTAACAAATCGGGAATACTGAGGAGGAAGCAACGCATATGCATCTGAAAATCAAACAAGCCGCGCTGCTCTGCGGGACCGGCGCCGTTCTGCTGACCGGTCATCAGGCAGCGCCGTTTCTGCGGAGTATCCGCATCGGAACCCTCCCGCAGGAGATAACCGTCACTGCACCGGTGCCGGACGAACCCGACGCGGAGAATCCTGCTGACTCCGGAGGCGAAGCGGTGTCCGGCAGCTATTCCGCACCGGAGCGGCATGCACCGGCAGCCGATGCCCCGCAGCCGGAGCATGTCATCAACATCGAGTCCGACGGCTCACAGGCGATGTGGCACGCAAGAGTCTATCACTGTCCGGATACGCAGACCGGCGGCACCATTCTCGACCGGCATTTCGGTGCGCAAAAAGGCACGATGTTCTTTGATCTGCCAAACGGCGGACAGGTTCGCAACAGCACCTCATGGACGAATGCCGACCTGCTCAAAGAAAGCGCGGTCAGACCGACGCTTGACCTGAAGCTGGACGGCACACCGATGGTGCTGATCTACCACACGCACACAACCGAAAGCTATGTCGAAAAAAAGACCGGCGGCTACGACAGCAACTTTAACTTCCGCACGACCGAACCGGACAAAGACATGGTCGCGGTCGGGGACGCAATCGCCGAACAGCTCAGTGCCGCAGGCATCGGTGTTGTCCATGCGCGGGAGATCCATGATTATCCTGTCTGGAGCGGCGCCTACGGAAACAGCGCAAAAACCATCCGCTCCGTACTGGAACAGTATCCGAGCGTGTGCATTGCGCTCGATATTCACCGCGATGCACTCGCTGACGGCTCAACAGTCATCGCGCCCGTCTGCACGGTTGACGGAAAGCAGTCCGCACAGATTATGATTATCTCCGGCTGCGACGACGGGACAATGGGGATGCCGAACTACCGCGAGAATTTTCATCTGGCAAGTGCCCTTCAGCAGACTGCGGAGACAATGTTCTCCGGACTGACGCGCCCGATCATGTTCGATTACCGGAAATATAACCAGAATCTCACAAACGGCAGCCTGCTGATTGAGGTCGGGTCGCAGGGGAATACACTCGAAGAAGCGCGGTATGCGGGCGAGCTGGTCGGCAAGTCGCTCAGCGAAACGATCCGGCAGCTTGCGGAAGGCGGGGACTCCGGTACATAATCGGAAAGGATGATGCAAATGACCCGTAAACAGCGCCGGCGCGCAAAAAATGCCGCACTGCTGGCGGCTTTCAGTTATCTTTGTATTCTGTTTCTCGGACTTGGGATGCTGAAGGCAGCACAAAGGACGCGGCAGATCCTCTATGGCGGTCAGCCGGTCATGGCACAGCTGACACCTGCCGCAGATGCTTCTTCAAAGACGATGGAACTGGGCGGCGGTGAATGGGAAATTCCGCTTCCGGCGGTTTCCGGTGTGCAGACTGCCGCAGAGCAGTTTGCAGCAAAACTGCCGCCCTGTACCCTCAAATACTTCTTCCGTCTCGGTATTCTCGCCGACCGTGCCGCCGATTACACAGCGCGGTTGATCATCAGCGGAGAATAAGACAAATCGTTTTCGTTCTGTTCGCGGTAATAGGTATTCAGCTCACCGCGGTAGATCAGCTTGGCGTCGGGCAGATAGCGCAGATCATCAGGGGAGTAGAGGCAAGGCGGCTTATCCAGCTGGACGCCGCATTCCCCCAGCACATGCGCGACAAACTGCGAACAGACAAACTTCCGTTCGAGGTTGCGTTTGATTTGCAGCTTGACCATAATCAGACCGAGGATGCTGTAAGAATACTGCTTGCGGTGATCGCAGAAATAGTTGATAATCAGCTGAAAATGCTCATACTGTTCCTCTGTCAGCCGGATTTCATAGATCTCGCAGGGAATCGTATCGAATTTGCCGAGCGTGCCCTCACCGATCATCTCGGTATTGAAGGTTGCGGGCAGCGGAATCGGCTTATAATTCCGGCAAAAGCTGTAAAGCTGATGCAGAGAAGCATCGGCGGAAATGGAAACGTGGGAATAGGGCATCCGCGAGAAGACGCGGATTGCGCGTGCAACGCTGGTTCCGGTTCGCGTCACAACGACGTAGACCGAGCGTTTTTTCTGTTCTGTATTTGTATTCATTGCGTGCCATCCTTTCACAGGGATTTGCAGAAGAAAAAATCTTGCTGCAAAATTCAAAAAAGGGGTTGCAAATCGCGTAAAAATCTGGTATAATAATAGGGTACGGATTTTCCGTATATGAATATGCGCCTGTAGCTCAGCTGGATAGAGTGTCAGACTCCGACTCTGAAGGTCGTGCGTTCGAATCGCATCAGGCGTATCCACCCCTGCGCATAATGCGCGGGGGTTTTCCTTTTGCATAGCGTGTCAACTCGCCTGCGGAGGCTCTCCGCTCGAATCGAGTCAGGCGTATCCACCCCTGCGTATAA
>CAMNAY010000261.1 GCA_946531975.1 uncultured Ruminococcus sp.
CCGCATCCAAGACCGTCTATACGCTGGTTGATCCCGAGGATCCGTCGATTGTCTATGCATCCGGCGTCCGGCACAATGATTACTGGGCATCTGATATGACCAAGACTGAGCCGACGCTGGAGGAATCCCACTACGGCTTCTTTATCAGCAAGGATTACGGCAAGACCTTCACCGGCAAGACGATCTGCCGCTATGATATGTGCGACAGCACCGGCGATCCGGCATATATCACGAAGGATACGCTCGCAATGGCAGCCGGCTGGTACGGCATGTATATCCTCACGGACGGCGCATCGAAGGCGGAGAAGCTCGATTCCGTTTTCTATGCAAAGACCGTCGGCTACGGCGCACCGGAGAAGAAGGGCGGCGTCAATACGCTGTTCATGTACGGCAAGCCGCAGGAATCCGATCCGGAGGGCATCTACCGCTCGACGGACGCAGGCAAAACGTGGGTTTGCATCAATACCGACCACCTCTACGGCGGCACGGGCAACGGCAACTACCTCTGCGGCGATATGAGCACATTCGGCAAGGTGTATATGTCCACCGTCGGATGCGGCATTGTGTACGGCGAGATTTCCGGCACAACACAGCCTTCTGAGACCACGAAGCCCGTTACCACGACCACGGCAAAGACCACCGCAGGCAGCGCCGATGAGATTCTCTGGGGCGATGCGGATTGCAGCAAGCAGGTCGATGTCTCCGATGCAGTGCTGGTCGCACGCCTCTCTGCTGAGGACAAGAATGCGAAGATCACGACGCAGGGCAAGAAGAATGCCGATGTGACGCATGACGGCAATCTCACAACAGATGATTCCCTGCTGATCCTCAAGTATATCAGCAAGCTCATCACCTATAAGGATCTCGAGCCGAAGACCAAATAAGCAAAGCGCACAGCTCACCGCACAAGAAGGAAGTAGAGAGCGTTTCAGATGATCCGCTGCGGTGCGGAATCTGAACACATAAGCCGTACAACGGGGTACACCTGTTGTACGGCTTATCTTTTTATATCATCCGCGTCAGCAGACACCGCAATTTCTCATTCCGCATTTCTGTTTTTTCCTCCTCTGATAATTATTTTTCCTTCGCCCATTGCGTTTTTTTGCGTAATATGATATAATATAACGGAGTATTCGTAATTTGATGAAAGGGGGCGCACAGGCATTGACTGTCATCCTGATTATACTGTTCATCCTCTGCGTACTCCTGCTGCTGCCTGTCCGTGCGAAGGCATCCTTCGGCGACGGCAAATGGGCAGTCGCGGTCTATTACGCCTTTTTCCGCATCTTTCATAAGGAATCGAAGGAGAAGCCGGAGCCGGAGGTCCCCAAAAAGCCGGAGGATCTTCCCGAGGGCGAAGCACCGCCGCTCCCGAAACCGGAACCGAAGCCGGAAGCTGCATCCAAACCGGAAAAGCCGAAGCCGAAACCGCAGCCGGAGGCAGTTCCGAAGCCGGAGACGGTCACAGCGAAGCCGGAGCCCGATCCCCAGCCGGAACCGGTCGCCGCAAAGCCCGAGCCGGAACCGGAAGCAGAATCCGCAGCACCGGTCGATCCGGAGCAGCTTGCGGATACCGTTGAGACGCCGGAGCTGAAACCGAAAAAACAGAAGAAACCGAAAAAGCCGAAGGAAAAGCCGGCATCCGGGGCGGAGACACCGGCAGAGGCGGAAGCCCCGAAGAAGAAAAAGCGCGGCATCCGCGGCTTCATCGAGCGCGTCAAGCCGCATTCGCTTTCGGATATTCTCGGGCTCGCGCAGGACGGCTTTGCAGCACTCACCCCTGCGCTGAAATTCCTGACAAAGCATATTCACTTCCGCCATATCAGACTGTATCTTGCAATCGGCACGGATGATCCGGCAAATACCGCAACGCTTTACGGCAAGATCTGCGCCGCTGCCTATAATCTGCTCGGTGCGATGCAGTGCTGGTTTGATATGCAGGCGGATGAATTCCGCATTCTCGCGGATTTTTACAATGACAAGATCACCTTCCGCGGCTCACTGGAGCTGCGCATTTCCCCGATGGCAGCGATTATTCTGGTGCTGATCCTCGGGTGCAAATTCCTCTGGCGGACGATTTGCAGATTCCGCAGGGAGGATAAGGAGGCAGCGCTCCGTGAAAAGGAATCCGCGCCGCTTCCGCAGGCATGATTTCACGACAGGAACCGTTCCGAACCGGTTTTGTCCGGTCGGTCAAATCTATTTCAGGAGGATATTACTATGAGCGAACGCAGCAAAGAGCATCCGGTGCAGGAAACCCTGCGCGTCACAATGGATGAGATCCGCGGCATGGTCGATGCCAACACCATCATCGGCAAACCGATCAACTGCGAAAACGGCACAACAGTCATCCCGATCTCCAAGGTCAGCTTCGGATTTGCGTCCGGCGGCTCCGATCTGCCGACAAAGGTCGCAAAGGATATGTTCGGCGGCGGCGGCGGTGCCGGTGTGACGATCACCCCGATCGCATTTCTCGTGATCATGCCGAATGATGTCAAGCTCATGCAGCTTTCCGTCAATGCATCCACGCCGAATGCACTGATCAATATGGTGCCGGATGTCATGGACAAGGTCACGGGCTTCCTCGCAGGCAGACAGGCGAAGAAGGAAGGCGAGGCGGAGGTTATCAGCGAATGAAGCTGCACCGGCTGATTCTGCCGGCTGCTGTTTCTGCGCTGCTGCTGACAGGCTGCGG
>CAMNAY010000262.1 GCA_946531975.1 uncultured Ruminococcus sp.
ATTTGGAACCCATCTGCAAAATATCCGTTCCGTTCCAGAGGATCTCGCCGGAGGTGCGTTTGATATGATCGGTCATCAGCTTCATCAGTGTTGATTTTCCTGCTCCGTTCGCGCCGAGCAGTCCCGTCACGCCCTCATCCAGCGTAAAGCTGACATTCGAGAGCGCACGGAACTCGCCGTATTCCTTTGTCAGATTCTTGATTTCCAGTTGATTCGGCATTCTGATCCCTCACTTTATCGTTTTATCAATTATGGCTGTCCAGCTGCCGTTCCCGCCCGCGATCTCATCGAGCGTCTGACAATAGATCACATCCATATCGCTGTCGGTTCCCGAAGCAGCGTCACTGACCGTCATGTGCAGATAAACCTTGCCGTTTGCGATATCTGCCAGCTCCAGCTTTCCGGATCTGCCCGATTCGGCATCCGGCAGATCCGGCAGTTCAATCTCCCGGATACGCTGACCGTCCGTATCGCACAGCTCCAGCTTCTTCACCGATCCGGCAGTCAGGTTCCTTGCGGCGTCTCCGTATGCGGACAGATATTCGCAGACGATATACCCGTCCGTGAGGTGCGGAACCGCAGAACCGGTGAAACGGGGAAGAAGCATCTGTTCTCCGCTTTCCGGATCCGTCCGATACCAGCACGGTTTGTCCTTTGTCTCATCCAGATACAGCCCGTACTGCTCCTCACAGCCTGCGCACAGTGTCAGATTGGAAATATCCTCAACCGAAGCAGTCCGCAGATTGATTCTGCGGGTGACTGTTCCGATGTTTTCATCGTCGCAGTTAAAATAGAGATAATCCCCCACACCATGCAGATCATACGGAACGGGATTGACACGGTCAGCACCGGAATCCGGCATTGCGCTGTACAGCTTCACAAGGGTACCGGTTTCAAGCTCTAAGCCCCAGATTTCATATCCGCCGCTGCGAATTTCCTGTTCCCTGTCCGGGTCAGACGGCTGTGTGCCGCCGCCCTCGGTGACGAGCTGCACCGGGAAAAAGAGGTATCCGCGGTGATACACCGGCTTATATTCGCCGTATCCGGTCCCGAAGGAGGTCACCTCCGTCAGTGCTGAGCCGTCCGCTTCGCAGCGCAGAAGCACCTGCTCGCCGAGTTCCGCTGTGCCGGTTTCGTCTGCCGTATGCACTGCGTCGGGATCATCCCACTTTGTCGCAACGGTATACAGCGCACCTGCCCCGTAGGTAAAATACATCCGTTCCGGCGCACCTGTATCTGCGCCCGCACTGCGGCAGAAGACCGAATACGCAGCCGTCGAAGCGGTGCAGTCCGGATTGCCGTCATGCTCGCAGTTTTCCCGCGCACAAACGGGCTTGCGCTCACCGGTTTCACTGTCGGTAAAGTACAGCACGTTTACGGCACGCACGCTGCTGCGCTGCTGACCGTCCGGCATCGTCTGCATGACCGTATCATACCGGATCGAGAAATCATAATACCCGTCCGGACCTTCCGCAAAGCTCCATGTCGGATCCGCAGATTCTTCATCCGTCAGCCGCAGTCCTTTGCTCCTGCCCTGATCGCCGTACTTGACATCCTGTTTCAGTTTCCTTGTCTTTGCAGCGAATGCACCGAACAGACCGACCGCCGCGACCATTCCCGAGGCAACAACTGCCCAGCCGATGCGCCCCATGATTCTGCTGCGCTTCTCCTCTTTTTCGATCTCGCGCTGACGGGCTCTGAGCTGCTTTGTGTCCATGCGGAAGACCTCGACAAAGCCGTCCTCCTCATCTGCGCGGATCTCCTCACTGTCATTCTGCGGAAGTGCCCGCAGTCTGGCTTCAATATTCCGCCGCTGCTCCTCTGACCAGCGAACCTGCGAGACTGCACGGCGGTATTCATTTTTGTTCATGCACAGTCCCCCTCTGCTTTGGCTTCTTCCAGAATCCGGCGGCATTCCGTCAGCTGTGTCAGCACGGTATGCTCCGGTCTGCCGAGCAGCTCTGCAATCTCAGATGCAGAATAATGCTCACATTCATACAGATATGCGATCTCTGCGCAGTGCGGCGGAAGCTCCGCAAACGGATGCGCCGGACTGCGTCTGCTGCACAGCACAATCACATTCCGCAGGATCCATGCCTTCAGCGCAGCGTCATCCGACAGCACCGGCGGTTCCCGTCGAAGTGCAGCGAACACTGCCTGTGCCGTCTGCTCGGCAGCCGCAAGGCTCCCGGTACAGCAGTATGCCGCCCGCAGTGCGTTGTCCCCGAAGGTCTGAAACGCATACAGCGCGAGATTCTCCTGCTTCAGCATCCCGCATCACACCCTTTCCTGCTTTTCAGCGGTCATTTGTGCTCCTTTTCATACTTCTGTTCCTGCGCCAGACGGATCTCATAGTTTTCCTTTGCGCCCTTTTCCTCGTCTGTTTCATATGCCTTTTTCCATTCGCATTTGCCATCGAGGATATCCTGAATCGGGCAGCAGACTACATGGCTTTCCAGAACCCAGCCCGGATTATGGTCGTAGACACCTACATTGACATAGAGCATACCGTCTGCGGCGGCGCTGAAATGCTCACTGACCGTAACACCGAGGTCATCCTGATAGCCCGTGACCTCCGGCATCGGAACCTCTGCCAGCACCTTGCCGTCCAGATCGCAGATGCGGATTTCTGAGCACTCCGATTT
>CAMNAY010000263.1 GCA_946531975.1 uncultured Ruminococcus sp.
GGGTATCTGACGATTCTCGGCAGCACGCTCGGCATCCTGTTCTCAGATACATAACCCGTAACGCCGCCTGTACCGGTATCCTGCCGGTCCGGGCGGCGTTTCTTGCGGCTGCAATCTGAGACTTTTCCACACGCAATCTGAGACTTTTTCGCACGCTCCCATTGAACTTTTCCGCTTTTTATGCTATAATAAGGAGGAATGCGAATGAAAGGGGCGGTATCATGGAGGACTGGAAACAGACAGTTGCGGCGAATTTGTCTGCACTGCGCAAATCGCGGCAGCTGACACAAGCACAGCTCGCTGAGCAGCTCCATTACTCCGATAAAGCAGTTTCAAAATGGGAACGCGGAGAATCGCTCCCTGATCTCGCGGTCATGAAACAGCTTGCAGATTTCTACGGCATCCTGATTGACGATCTGCTCCTGACGCCGGAGCAGCGCACGGAACGGCAGTCTGCCCGCGCAGAGACAACGCCGAAGCCTGAACCTGAGCTGATGCCGGAACCCAGTGCGCAGAACCGGAATCACAACCGTCTGATGATCGCGGGTATGGCGGCACTTCTGGTCTGGCTGATTGCCTCTCTGATCTTCGTCGTGCTCGACGCCGCCCTGCCGGAGCTGAAATACGGAACCTTCCTGTTTCTGTATGCCCTGCCGGTCACAGCAGTTGTCTGTCTGGTGTTCAATTCGCTCTGGTTCAACCCGCGTCACAATTATCTGATTGTTTCGGTTCTGCTGTGGTCGCTGATCGGCGCACTGTTTCTGACGCTTTACCGCTTCCGCATCTGGAAAATGTTTCTGATCGGCATTCCGGCACAGCTCATCATCATCCTCTGGTCCAGGCTGCGCCCCGCGCACGGGAAGGAGCAGCCGGATGCATCACAGAAAGCGGCACAAAACTACGAAAATCATTGAATAAAGAGGCAGAATACATGGCTATTTCACTTCCAGTCAAACGCATCATTTCCTATTACTCCGGTCTGAAAGGCCTCCCCTCCGGTCATGCTGATGACAGCGTCACTGCGGGCTGCATCGTTCTTGAGGGCGGCGCATTCCGCGGCGTGTACACCTCCGGTGTCCTTGACGCACTCATGCAGGCGGGATTGAATTTTCAGTGTACCGTCGGCGTATCCGCCGGTTCGATGAACGGCATGAATTATGTCTCCGGTCAGATCGGACGTTCTGCACGCATCAATCTCCGCTACCGGCATGACAAGCATTATGTCGGACTGCGCGCCCTGCTGAAGAACCGCGGCATCATCGGCTTCGACTTCGTGTTCGGTCACATGGAGGGCGTGCCGGAATTTGACCAGCAGCGCTTCTCCGACCCGCGCCGCAGCTACTATGCCGTCGTCACAAACCTGAACACCGGTCAGCCGGAATTCATCGGAAAGGACTCCGGTGCAAGCATCTATCAGGCGGTCCGCGCTTCCGCATCCATGCCCTATATCTCCCGTCCGGTCATGATCCGGCAGCAGCCCTGTCTCGACGGCGGCTGCTCGGTGAATATCCCGTATCAGTGGGCGATGGATCAGGGATTTGAGAAAATCGTCGTTGTCCGGACGCGCCCCCGCGGATTCCGCAAGAATGTCAAACCCGTTTCCGGCAGAATGCCGCGTCTGGAATCGCTGTACCGCAATTATCCCGCGTTCAAGGAGCAGCTGATGCATTCAGAGGAACGGTATAACCGCGAATGTGCGGAGCTGGAAGCACTGGAGGACGCCGGCCGCATCGCAGTGATTGCGCCCTCGCAGCCGGTGACGGTCGGGCGGCTGGAACCGGATATGGAAAAGCTCGGTGCGCTGTATCACATGGGATACAATGACGCAAATACGATGCTGCCCGCCTTGCAGACTTATCTGAGAGGAGAAACCGCAACATGAAATGGATGATTGCTTCCGATATTCACGGCTCCGCTTATTACTGCACAAAAATGCTCGAAGCATACCGTGCGGAACAGGCTGACCGCCTGCTGCTGCTCGGTGATATTCTCTATCACGGACCGCGCAACGATCTCCCGAAGGACTACGCACCGAAGGAAGTGATCGCAATGCTGAACCCGCTGGCAGCAGATATTCTCTGTGTCCGCGGAAACTGCGACACGGAGGTCGATCAGATGGTTCTGCAATTCCCGATCATGGCGGACTACGCACTGCTCACCGAGGGCAGCACGCTGATTTTTGCAACACACGGGCATCATTTTCACGCGGAGAATCTCCCGCCTCTGCACGCGGGTGACATTCTTCTGCACGGGCATACCCATGTGCCGGTGTGCTGCAAATCCGGTGAGATCACGGTTCTGAATCCCGGATCGGTCTCGATCCCGAAAGAGCAGTCCGCACACAGCTATCTGACACTGGAAAACGGCGTATTCACATGGAAGGATGTCTACACCGAGCAGCCGTACCGGACATGGACGATCGGTACGCCTGTCTGAATCCGAATACAAAAATCCCCGCAGAATTAGGTTGGTACTCATATAGAAGTTTTGCCCCTGAGCGTTTCAAAGCACTCAGGGGCATTGTATTTTATACGGTTGCTAAGATAAATCAGAATTTAGAAGCAGATTGTTTTTGTCATCTTCTCTTTAACCGGTGTCCTATCGTTTATTTTCGCTGGGCGCGGGGCGCGAATGCGAGAGGGACA
>CAMNAY010000264.1 GCA_946531975.1 uncultured Ruminococcus sp.
AGCTCGTCCAGGGCCAGGTCGTACTGGCTGTTGCGTTTCTCCGCTGTGTTGGCATGGTAGCGTTTCGCTGCAAGATTGCGCGCGATCCTGCAGACGAAGGTTCTGAGCGGCGCGGGCCTCTCGGGCGGGATCGCGTTCCAGAGCTTGAGCAGGACATCGTTGCAGCATTCCTCCGCATCCTGCTCGGAGCCGAGGATCCGCCTTGCGAGTCTGCTGCACATTTTGCCGTATTTACCGGAGGTTTCGGAGAGTGCGCATTCATTCCGCTGAAAAAACAGTTCGATGATTTCGCTGTCCTCCATGCTGTCTGCGCACCTCCCTTCGGAACCGGTTGTGATCTGTCCCTATCTTTTACGACGGAAGACCCAACCGATCGGTTACAAGAATTTCCGAAAAATTTTTTTGTCGCTTTTCGTGCTTCTCCGGCGCAGTGCCGCACCGGTTCTGCTCTGCCGTTTTTCTGTTATCTGACAGAGCAAAGCGCACTTTCTGATTTCAACTATTATTATAACATAATCCGCAGCTGAACACAATGGGCAGCCGAAAAAAAGCACCGCAGATTCCCCTTCCGGACAAAAAAGCCAGCCCGCGGTACAAATCGACAGCGCAAAAAGCCGCCTCCGATCATTTTTTGTGTCAAACTGACAAAACACGGGCAGTGTCTTGCATTTTCGGGGACAGTCTGATATAATAATTCTGTATGAATACCTGACATGAGAAAGGGGCGCAGAGAATTGCCGAACACCTATGAACTGATCGCAGCACTGAGCAATCTGCGGGGCGTATCCGGACGGGAGCAGACCGTCGGGAAAGCCGCAGTCAAGCTGCTCAAGCCGTATGCACCGGATGCAGAATTCCGCAGCGGCTCTGTCACCGCGCACATCGGACAGGATCCGGAGAAGCCGACCCTGCTGCTTTGCGCACATCTGGATCAGGTCGGCTTTCTGGTAACGGATATCACCGCGGAGGGCTTTCTGCGCATCGGCGCGGTCGGCGGCATTGACCGCCGGCTGCTTCTGGGACAGCAGGTCACCGTGTACGGCAAAGAGCGGCTTTCCGGCGTCATTTCAATCCTGCCGCCGCATCTGCTGAAGGGCGAGCAGGCAGTGCCGGAGGACGCACAGCTCTGTGTGGACCTCGGCGTATCCGATGCAGCGGCACTGCGCGGAAAAATCGCACAGGGCGATGCCGTCTGTTACGGAACGGAATGCAGAATGCTGCAAAATGATTATATGACCGGATCCGCGCTGGACGACCGCTGCGGCGTGGCAGCAGTGATTCTCGCAGCGGAGCAGATTGCGCAGACCCCCGCCCTTCCCTGCAATGTGACAGTTGTTCTGTCGGGGCAGGAGGAGCGCAGCGGACGCGGCGCGAAGATCGCGGCAGCGACCGAACACGCCGATTATGCGATCGCCGTCGATGTGACCTTCGGCATGGCGCAGGGGGAAAGCCCGCAGGAGTGCATGGAATTGCACAAGGGACCCGCCGTCGGCATCTCGCCGGTGCTGTCCTATGAAATGTCGCAGGCTCTGATCCGCACGGCGGCGCGCGCAGAGATCCCGTATCAGCTTGAAATCATGTCCGGCATGACCGGCACCGACGCCGATTCGCTGGCAATGGCTCCGGAAGGCTGTGCGGCTGCGACGGTCTCGATCCCGCTGCGGAACATGCACACGCCGGTCGAGGTCATCTCGCTGTACGACGTCGAAGAAACCGCGCATCTGCTGGCAGAATATGCAAAGGAGTGTGGCGCGGAATGAACCTGAACGAATTAAAGACACTCTGCGGACTGTACGGCACATCCGGCAGAGAGCACGCAGTCCGCAGCTATATTTTAGAGGAACTGCGCAAGCTGGAGCTTCCGCAGGACGCAGTCCGCGTAGACCGTCTGGGCAATGTGCTGGTGCATAAGAAGGGCGCAGCAGATGCAAAGCACCGCGTGATGTTTTCGGCGCATATGGACGAAGTTGCGCTCATGGTCACCCACATCAACAGCGACGGCACTTTGCATTTTGACACAGTCGGCGGCGTCAGTGCCGCGGCGGTGATCGGCAGACAGATGGTCGTGGGCGAACAGCAGCTGAACGGTGTCATCGGCAGCAAGCCGGTGCATCTGCTGAGCGCTGATGCACGCAAAAAGCCTGCCGATACGGAAACCCTGTACTGCGATCTCGGCACCTGCTCGAAGGAGGAGACCGCGCGTCTTGTCCGTCCGGGCGATATCATTTATTTTCCTGCAAATGCGCAGGAATTCGGTGACGGCTCGCTGGTGTCGAAGGCGATTGACGACCGTTTCGGCTGTCTGGTTCTGCTCGATCTGATCCGCAGCGACCTCCCGTATGACACAGACTTTGCGTTTGTGGTACAGGAGGAGGTCGGCTTGCGCGGATCCGGCACAGCGGCAGCGCAGCTTGATCCGGACTTTGCCGTGGTGCTGGAAGCGACGACCGCCGCAGACATTCCGGGCTCAGAGGGCGCAGACCGTGTCTGCGAACTGGGCGGCGGCGCGGTGATTTCCTTTATGGACGGCAGAACGGTCTATGACAAAGCAATGTACGATCTTGCGGTGCAGCTCTGTGAATCGCAGGGCATCGCATGGCAGACGAAAACGAAGATTGCCGGCGGCAACGATGCCGGCGCAA
>CAMNAY010000265.1 GCA_946531975.1 uncultured Ruminococcus sp.
GCACCACTGCCGATACCGGAAAGCAGAGCGGAACGACGACCACGAAGGTCACGAGCTATATCACAACGACCAAGCCTTCTGTTACGACAGACAAGCCCTTCACGAAAATGACGCTGGATGAGAAAAAGGCGTATGTCAAGAGCCTTCCGGAATCCGAGCGCGCCGCGTTCATCGCAGGGCTCTCCAATACAGAGCGGAACAGCATCATCAAGCAGATGGATCCCGCATCGCAGGCAAACGTCATGCAGGGCTTCATCAACGTCGGCGAGCAGTTCGGCATGCATGTCACCGTGGACGACATCGGCGGTGCAGACGGCATCAGCTATTCCGTCCGCAATTCCGAGGGCAAGCTGATCGACGCATCCTCAATCGGCGGCGGCGTCGATGACACCGGCTGGAACCTGACGGTTCCGTTTGTCGCCGCAGCAGGCACGGTTCTGCTCTCCGCAGGCGGATTCATCTGGATCGCGCTGCACAGCGGCAAGCCCCGCCGGGAGAAGCGCAAATGAAGGCGCGCATAGCCGCAGCAGCCGCTTGCTGCGCAGGTATCACCGCGCTTCTGATCTGCTCCGGCAGTGCAGTGAACGCACATGCCGCCGATGTCAATGACGTCTATCAGGCAATGCGCGACGTCGGCACAACCGAGGAGCTGATCACGACAGCAAAAACGCAGTACCGGAACACTGTCCATGACGAAAACGGCATGGAAATGAGCGGAACCTACCGCACCTATGACGAATGGGTCACGCTGATTCATGAGAACGGCGTGCAGTATATCGTTTCTGTGATCGCAGAGGAATACTGTGTGGATCCGCAGGATATCATCGACTACTATGCAATATCCCTGCCCAGTGGGAGCGAGGATTCTGAAGCCGCAGAAGCTGTCCCGTTCACACCGTCCGTTCAGCCGGAAAAGCCCTTCGCGGAGATGACACAGGAGGAGAAAAAAGCGTACATTGCATCGCTGCCCTATGAAGAACGGGTCGCATTTCTCGCGACGCTCTCCCCTGCTGACCGCAAGAGCATCTATCAGCAGCTCAGCGACGGGCAGAAGACGGATATCGCCGCGGGTATGGCGGATTTCGGCAGAGAGATCGGGCTGTATGTCAACGTGGACGATATTCAGGACGGCACCCCGCTGATCTCTGTCCATGACAAAGACGGCAAACTCATCGACAAGACCGCGCTCGGTCTCGTTGTCGATCCGACCGGCTGGGATACCACCGTTCCTGTTCTGACGGCAGGGAGCGCGGTGCTGCTGTCCGCAGCGGGACTGCTTCTGTTTGCCCGCAGATTCCGAAAGGAGAACAAAGAACATGAGTGAAGAATCCAAGTCACGCAGCGGGCTTCTGATCCACCTGCTGACCCCGCTGCTGCTTCTGCTGCTGACGGGCGGCGTTCTGGTGCTGTGCTATGTGCTGGCACCCTCTCATCAGATCCAGAAATATCTCAATCTCGCGTTTATGGATAACCTCAAGACCCAGTCGCAGTCTGCCGGTCTGCATATCATTGAGCAGGAAATCGACATGAACGGTCAGAAGGAATCCTTCGAGAACGGCGAGATCATCTATCCGCTCTTTGGCGAGCAGTATGCCATGCTTCAGTCCGATGCAATCGGGCTGACTGTCAGCGTCTATTACGGCGTGACCTCCGAGCTGCTCTCCCGCGGCGCATGCCAGTCCACGCAGTCTGCGGTCATCGGCGAAGGCGGAAATACTGTCATCGACGCCCATGTCAACACTTATTTTTCCGATCTCGAAAAGCTGAAGCCCGGTGACGAGGTCATGCTGTATACCAAATACGGCTGCTTCCGTTACCGCGTGACCGAACAGATCACGTTCGATAAAAATGACAAGCGCTATGTCAACGTGACCGATGAGGAATACCTGACGCTCTATACCTGCAAGCCGCAGGTGCTCGGCAGCTCGGATGTCCGTGTCGGTGTGCGCTGCGAACCGGTTGAAAAGCGGTTCTACAAGCAGGCTGAATGACGGGGAGGGACGACAGTTGAAAAAACCGCATATCTATCTCATCAGTGTCTTTCTGACAATCCTGCTGATCTTTTCGTTTCTCGTGACCGGTCTGCTGGTGCTGCTCCGCTGCAAGGGCATGGAGCCGGACACCTCCCTTCAGATTGCACAGGACAAACATCTCGCGCAGACCGTGCATGACAATCTCGAACGGTATTTCCGCGATCAGGAAAACACCACCGGCATTCCCCTTTCCGTCTACGAAAACGCAATCTCCGTCGAAAACTGTGACCGCATGATCCGCGATTCGCTGCAAAACGGCTTCTCCTATCTGAACGGCAGAACCGCGAAGATCGGAAATGAACCGGATTTCTCTGCACTGGAACAGGACATGCGTGCCTTCTTCGAGGATTATGCAGACAGGCACAAAATCGAAAAGGACGCCGGATATGAGCTTGCAGTCAAGAATTCGCTCAATGCCGCCAAGCAACAGATCATCAGCCGCTGCGATGTTCTCCGGTTCCGGACACTGGATGATGCCGGCGTCATGAAAAAAGCACAGCGCATTCTAAAGTGGGCGGGATTCCTCGCTGTCGGCGCAGGACTCATCTCCCTGCTGCTGATCCTGTTCCTGTTTATGACCAATCACGCACACGGCAGATACG
>CAMNAY010000266.1 GCA_946531975.1 uncultured Ruminococcus sp.
TGCCGGTCACGACCGCGACCTTGCCTTCCAAACTGAACTGATCCAGAATCATGATAATACCTCCGAATATTGATTTATTTCGATTAAAGCAGACCCGCCGCCTTCAGCACGGTCACATAGACAAACACCGTCACTGTGCTGACAAGGCTCGTCCAGATCACAAGCTGTCCTGCAAGCTCCTCATCGGAGCCCATCTCCTTCGCCATGATCGCGGATGCGACCGCAACAGGTGTTGCAAAGACGCCGACATAGACGGCAAAATGTTCGCCGGAAAGCCCGAGCGGTCCGCGCAGGAAATAGGCGCCCAGCAGACCTGTCAACGGGACGGCAGCCGTCCGCAGCACTGTGCCGAAGATAATCTCGCGGCGCAGTCTCGCGGCTGCCGAAAATTCAAATCTGCCGCCGAGCACAATCAGCGCAAACGGCGTGCAGAGGGATTTCACCTGCTCCGCCGCGGAAAACAGCGGTTTCAGATCCTGTAAGCGGAAGCCGATGCCGGCTGCCGTGAAGAGCTCCCGGATCAGGAGCACCGCAAGCCCTGAGACCGTTCCGATGATCAGCGGATTCGTCAGCACACCGCGCAGCATTTTTCTGAGGTCAAGGCGCTGTCTGCCCGTCTCCGGGGAAAATACGGTCAGTGTGATGACCCCGAGTATATTGAAGAGCGGGACGCAGAACGCCGACATCACACCCGCTGCGGAGGCGCCCTGCTCGCCGAACAGCGATGCCGCCAGCGGAATGCCGATGATTGCGTAATTGGAGCGGAACACGCCCTGAATCAGCGCGCCGCGCTTCGCAGGATCCTTTGTGAATGCACAGCAGACAAATACTGCAAGCGCAAATATCACCAGCACCGCGCCGATGCCGTAGATGATAAATGCCGGATTTACATCCGAGATGCGCTCGATCTGGTAAACATTGAGAAACAGCATGACGGGCAGCAGCACGCGGAAGGTCAGCCGGTTTCCGGCATCGAGAAATGCCTTCGGGAGCACGCCCGCACGCTTCAGCAGATAGCCCAGCACGATCAGAAAAATGATCGGCAGCACGGCATTCGCGGAAAAGATCAGTGCATCCATGCGGTTACAGGCTGAGCGACGGGTAATATGCCGTCAGATACGGCTCCGTGGCGGCTGTCATCCTGCCAAAGAGCGCTTCTGCCTGCGCGGTCGAAAGGCCGTCGCAGAGCGGCTGATTGACAAACGCCTCAAAGATCACTCTCATATCCCGCGCCCGGATGCCGCGGCACAGATTCTCAATGTTGACCGCATTCCGCAGCACAAGCGCATGCACCTCGCCCGGCAGACGCTTTGCCGCAACCGGCTTCAGGCTGTTGCAGGAGAACACACAGTTGGTCTCCGTCACGGAGCCGAGCGGCATGTCCGGCATCTGCCCGACATTGATCACATTCGCATTGGAAACGGTCGGCGGGATCAGCCCGAGCAGCGCTCTCATCAGCTCAACGATCTCCTCATCGCTGTGTACGACATGCGGCTGCATCTCACCGGATGCAAGACGCATGGACGCGGCAATCTTTTCTGCGCAGTCCTTTTTGCGGTATGCAACGGAGGTCAGGTGGAACAGCCATCTTTCGGCGGCGTCCCGGTCCCCGAGATACCACGGGCGGCTCATGAATTCCGCGAGGTGGCGGTCACCGGCCGCCGCCAGCACACCGAACCGCCGGAACAGATCCATCTTGACCTTGTTGCCGCACTGGAACGGATCGCCGCGGAAATCATCCGGCGCCGCACCCTTGCGCGAGCAGTAGCCGCTCTCGTAATACCGGCTGATGAAATCCGGCAGCAGCTTCAGAAGATCAATGCCTCTGTAATTCGCTTCGGTGATCCATGTGAAGTGGTTGATGCCGCAGACATCCGTCACCAGCTCATGCCTGTCCGGGCGCGGGATGCCGAGCATCTCCTTTGCAGCACAGCACAGGAAATCCTGCGCGTGAAACACCTCATGGCAGCAGCCGAACGCCTTGATCTCCGGGAACACGTCAAACAGCGTTTTGGTGCAGGCCGTCATCGGATTGGTCAGATTGATGACCCATGCCTCCGGGCAGTGCGCTTTGACGGCACGCGCAAAGCCCTCATAGATCGGCACGGTGCGCATCGCACGGAGCACGCCGCCCGGTCCGACGGTATCGCCGACCGGCTGGAAGATGCCGTATTCCTCCGGGAGATGCACGTCGCTTTCCATTTCGTCGAATGTGCCGGGGAGAATGGAGCAGATCACAAAATCCGCGCCGTCCAGCGCCTGCCCCAGCTCCGCACAGACTGTGTAATTCCACACAGACTTTGTCTGCGGCGCTTCATTGATATGTCCGCCGATTTGCTGATTGCGCACGGCGGCGGCGGTATCAATATCATACAGGGCGATCTCTCCGCTGAGATCGTCAGCCAGCGCGAGGTCTGTCATGAAGACCCTTGCCCACGCCTTGGAGCCGCCCCCGATATATGCAATTTTAATCTGTTTCATCTTCGCTGTTCGCTTTCTGCTTCTGCTGTGCGCGCAGCAGCTCTGTGTAGCACAGCAGGAACGGTGCAACGCCCTTTGCGTCGTTTTCGACAACCGGCTCGGAGATGTAATATTCATACGAACCGTCGCGGCGGCGG
>CAMNAY010000267.1 GCA_946531975.1 uncultured Ruminococcus sp.
AAAGGGAGACCGGAGCGAAGCGACGACTCCCTGTCCCCTTGGGTTGTCACCCCCGAACCGCGGAGGAGCAGGAAGTTTTCGTTTTTCAGAAAGTCTGTTGGGTATAATATGCCCGCAAATTCCGAGTTATATTAGCAGCAATTATAGCACAACATCGCTGCATTGTCAATAAAAAAGCCATAGTACTTCTGACTGTAAATCAGAAATACTATGGCTTAAAACTGCTATATGAGTATCTTTCTTACCGGTGCTTTTTTCTTGTGTCAGTCAAATCTGCCGGGTGACGGAACATCCGGTGCGCCGAACGCCGGCTCACCCCATGAGTCTCCCCAAGCATCTTCCGAAGTGCCGGCCTCCGGCAGCGGCTCGTCCGGCACAGATGTGTCCAGCACGCCGCCCATGCGGAACTCTCCGCGTTCCGGTTCATAGATCAGCTCATAGGAAACGGAGCGGAATCCGCCGGAAAAGCTGAAATCTGTATTCACCGTATAAAACCTGCCCGCTTCGTCCTGATAGAAGCCGCGCAGTTCATCGCAGATCTCCAGCCGGTAGGGTTTGCCGTCCGCAACGCTGTATACCATGGTCTTTGTGCGCATGGTCAGACCGGAATAATCGAACCAGAAGAAGCCTCTGCCGCCGCAGACGCGGTAGCAGCCGTCACGGCTCTCGTCATAGGACTGTGCGGTCGGGTCATAGAGCTTCGTCATTTTGCCGTAGGCATCAATAAAGTACAGGCTCTCGATCGTGTGCGAGAAGAATGTCTCGCCGACGGTCGTCAGCGCAAAGGCTTCAAACAGCCCGTCCCCGTCATAGTCCGCGTACTGCCACAGCGCGATATTGCCCTCCGCTGCGACGATGCGCCGCAGCACATCCTCCGGCAGTGCAACAGTTCCCGCGGCGGGTTCCGTCGCGGCGGCTGCAGTTGTCGTTGTTTCCGCAGCTGTCGTTG
Source organism: uncultured Ruminococcus sp. (assembly GCA_946531975.1). GTDB lineage: Bacteria > Bacillota > Clostridia > Oscillospirales > Ruminococcaceae > Firm-04. The sequence goes on from CAMNAY010000267.1 coordinate 950, forward strand.
TCAGTTCTGTCACGGTTGTCTGTGTTGTTGTTTCGGTGATCGGCGGGAGCGTTTCGAGCGCCGCCGCAGAGGAGCCGCCCTCTGTGCTGTCTGCCGCCTTGACAGACATGCGGTAAACCAGAAACACTGCCGTGGCGATCACCGCCAGAAAGAGCAGGAACACGGCGGAGAGCATCCCCGCTGCGCTGCTGCGCTGTTTTCTTACAGCGATCCGCTGATCTGCCGAAAAATCTTCCTCATCCAGCGGAGCGCCGCAATGCTTGCAGAAATTGTAGAATTCTTCGATCTCTGCATTACACTCTTTGCATTTCATCCCGTTTCCTCCGTTTTCAGTCATCTGCTGCACGATGAGAAGCGCGGCAGCCGTACCGGTGATCGGGAATATGTCTGAAGGCTGTCCATTGTTTTTTCTGTATATTCATATTATATCACACTTTTCGCAAAAACGCAATGGGAAAACCAAAAAAGCGCTGAACATTGCACTTTACTTTTCAGCCGGAATGGTGTATACTAATAGTGCAGGGGATCAGACATACCCCGATCCCATACTGCGCACTGCATCATCACACCCGAAAACCTGACCGAAAAGGAAACCTATGAATACAAAATTATCACCCGATTATATTACATTGGAGCTGCATAAGGTTCTGGAAGCACTGAGCCGCGAAGCAGCCAATGAACGAACCAAGGAAATGGCGCTCGCACTGACGCCGGAAACCGATCCCGAACGGGTGCGCTATGCCCTTCAGCAGACCGAGGATGCCTTTCAGCTCTCGGTCCGGTTCGGTGCGCCCTCCTTCGACAGCTTCAGCGATGTCTGCGCGTCGATCCGGCACACACAGTCCGGCGCACGGGTCTCGCTGAAGGAGCTGCTGGAAATCGCACGGCTTCTGCGGCAGATCACCTCGCTCGCGGACTGGTACGCCCACTGCGATCAGGTGCAGACAACGCTCTCCGACCTCTTTGAGCGCCTGCGTCCGAATCCGTATCTTGCGGATCTTCTGGAGCGTTCGATCGAAACCGAGGAGCGCCTTGCGGATGCCGCAAGCCCCGCGCTGGGTCAGATCCGCAGGAAGCTCGCACAGGCAGGCGTCAAGCTGCGCGAAAAGCTCGAAAAAATGATCAAATCGCCCTCCATGCAGACCTATTTGCAGGAGCAGATCGTCACAATCCGCGACGGCCGGTACGTCATTCCGGTCAAGGCGGAGCACCGCGGCGACGTCGCCGGTCTGATTCACGATACCTCTGCGACCGGTCAGACTTATTTCATCGAGCCGATGGCGATTGTCGAAGCAAACAACGACATCCGCCTGCTCGAAACGCAGGAGCTGGAGGAAATCGACCGCATCATGCAGAAGCTCTGCGCGGAATGCGGTGCGGCGGCGGAGGATATGCTGTCCGGCTACCGGATCGCGGCGGAGCTGAACCTGTACTTTGCAAAGGCATCGCTCGGCGCAATGCACAAGGGCATCATCCCGCAGATCACCGAGGACGGTTCGATGCTGCTGAAGAAGGCGCGGCATCCCCTGCTCGACCCGAAAACCGTCGTGCCGATCTCGCTGAGTCTCGGCACGGATTATCATGCACTCATCATCACCGGACCGAACACCGGCGGTAAGACCGTCGCGCTGAAAACAGTCGGACTGCTGACGGCAATGGCGATGT
>CAMNAY010000268.1 GCA_946531975.1 uncultured Ruminococcus sp.
AGAGGTGCTGCGGGAGGACGACATCTATATCCTCGCAGGTGCGCAGAAATCCATCTGGCTCCTGCTGCTTGCCTATGCGGAACAGGTGCAGGGCAAGTCCTTCCTTGACAGCAGCGGAAATTTGCAGTTCACGCCGGATGACTTTCAGATCATGCTGGAAATGTATGAGAAAATGATCGACGAAAAGGTCATTCCGCAAATTGAATATTTCCTGCGCACAGAGATCGACAGCGGCAGATATGCAGGCGCGGTCGCATGGGTCAGCGATGCGGTCAACTATTTCTCGGCCGTGATCGAAAACGGGCAGGAGATCGTTGTCGCGCCGTATACCGACACAGATCCTGCGCACAGCGGCAAGGGCTGGTATGCAAAGCCGGCATCGCTCTATGCCGTCAGCCGCAATACCCAGCAGCCGAAGGAGGCTGCCATGCTGCTCGAATTTCTGCTCAACAGCGAAGATATGGCACTGCTGCAAGGTGTGGAAAAGGGCGTCCCGGTCAGTGCGGCGGCAAAGGAATACCTCGAAGAAGCCGATCAGCTCAAGGGAATTCAGTATGAAGCCTCACAGCGCATGGAGAAAACCGCCGGTCTTGCAACCATCTCGCCCGTCATGGAAGACGGCACAGTGATCGAAGCGTTCATCGAATGCTGCAATCAGGTGCTCTTTGAAAAGGCAGCGCCGGCGGAAGCTGCACAGACACTCTGGCAGGCAGTCCGCGACACAATGGCATAACAGAAAAACACGCACATTCCCTCTCCCGGAATGTGCGTGCTGTTTTATTGCTGCGGGGGCGGACCGCCTGCGGGCGATCCTTCGATATGATTCCATTTGAACACCAGCTTCAGATAGAGCGGCATGCAGATGAAGATCAGGACATACCCGACGAGGAGACTGATCAGAACGGAACTGATCAGCATGGGTGCGAGCGGGATCTGTGCCCCGTGCGAGGTCGCCTGCTTATAGGCAATCAGCGTCATGACGACTGTGATGACCGGCGTGTAGATGACATCGGAAACCAGCGGATCGAAAAATTTTGCTCCGAGCGAACGCGGCGCAATGCCGAGCTTTGCTTCCAGCTTATCCGTCAGCGGCTTCACCGGGACTGCCAGCCCGATGAGCATGCTGATCGCTGCACTTACGAGAAAGCTGACAAGAAAGCCCGGAAGCGTGAAACGGTCCGCACGGAGATTGCCGATCAGCGATAGAAAAAAGCTCAGCGTCACGCCCATCAGAATGTTCATCTGTGTCACGATTTTTTTCATATTCATGCAGTGATCTCCTGTTGTTAATGTATCAGTTCGAGCTTCTGCTCAAACTCATCCACGGGGAGCGGCTTGTCGAAATAGAAGCCCTGCGCGAGCTCACAGTGATTTTCACGCAGAAGCTCAACCTGCTCGGCAGACTCCACGCCCTCTGTAATGCACTCAAGCCCCAGCTCATTCGCCATAGAGACAAGGTGCTTGAACATCACGCTGCGGCGGCTGTCGGGGCCGTCCTCAGCGCCCGGCAGGAAGCTCCTGTCAACCTTCAGCACATTCCACGGAATCTCTTTGAGGAGATTCAGCGAGGAGTATCCGATACCGAAATCATCAACAGAGGTGCTGATGCCTGCCTGCTGCAAGCCGCTGACCACGCGCTTCAGATCCAGGAACTCGACGTCGGTCGTAGTCTCGGTCAGCTCGAACTCAATGTATTCGTGCGGGACATTGTTGCCGTCAACGATCTCGAGAATATGCGTCAGAAGGTCATAATCCATCATATGCTTGCGCGAGAGATTGACGGAAATGCGGACAACCTGTCTGCCCTCGTCGAGCCAGCGGCGGATATCGCGGCAGACATGATCCAACATGTAGAAATCAAGGCGGCAGATCTCCATGCCCTGTTCAAGAATCGGGATAAAGTCGGCAGGGAGGATCATTTCACCGTTATGGAACCAGCGGCAGAGCGCCTCTGCACCCGCAAGTCGTCCGCCGTTGACGGAGACCTTCGGCTGATAGTACACGCGGAACTCCTCATTTGCCATCGCTTTCGGGAAGAGCGACTGGATCCGCATGACCTGATCCTTCGTCGCGATCATCCTGTCGTCATAGAACACGACATCGGTGACAGTGCTGCTGCGTGCAGCCTGCACGGACGGCATGACCTTGTCCATAATATCCGCGGGTGAATGATATTCAAAATCGCTGCCGAGCCGCAGCACGCCGACCGTTGCGGAGACAAAGACGCGCTCTTCACCGTGCGCCAGATCATAGGTGACGGCTGTGCCCTTCAGATAAGCCAGTGCGCGGTCGAGCACATCGAGCGGAATGAACGATGCAAAATTATCGCCGCCCTGCCTGCACAGAATGCCCCGGCCCTCCTCAACACCGATGATGCGGGAGAGCCCGTTGAAGAAGCTGCGCATGACAAAGTCGCCTGCGCGTCTTCCGACCTGCTGGTTGACCAGCGAAAAGTGCTTGAGATTGAAATGCACCGCGGCGGTATTGCGGAGCCTGCCCGCAGTGCCCTCGTGCTGCATATAGCGCAGATAGCTGCGGACATTCGGATAACCGTCATCGTCAAGGAAGGTCAGACGGGCGACAACCGACTGCAAACGGGCGCGC
>CAMNAY010000269.1 GCA_946531975.1 uncultured Ruminococcus sp.
GCCCCAGCCGCAGATGCCGAGAATGCCGATGCGCTCCGCATCAACATTTTCCTGTACGGAGAGGAAATCGACAGCCGCCTGAAAATCCTCGGTGTTGATGTCGGGAGAAGCCATATAGCGGGGCTGACCGCCGCTTTCGCCGGTGAAGGAGGGATCGAATGCGAGTGTCAGGAAGCCGCGCTCCGCAAGCGTCTGGGCATACAGACCGCTGCACTGCTCCTTGACTGCGCCAAACGGACCGCAGACTGCGATCGCGGCAAGCTTGCCGGGCGCATTCTTCGGGGTATACAGATCTGCTGCGAGCGTGATGCCGTAGCGATTGTGGAATGTGACCTTTTTGTGGTCAGCCTTGTCGGACTGCGGGAAGGTTTTGTCCCATTCCTGCGTCAGGGTCAGCATTTCTTCTTTCATATCAGATACCTCCGTTTTTTCTGAGTGTGTAGGTGAAATAGTCGAGGCAGTCGAGCTGCTCGCTGTACCGGTGAACGCCGTCCAGCAGCGTTTGCCGGTAGGAGCGCAGAAACCGGTCAAGCTCTGCATAGCGCTGCTCCCGGATCATTTGCAGGCAGTCTGCAATGCCGGCTTCGTCCAGTCCCATATCATGCAGGCTCTCGGTTATGACCGCTTTCCGGTCGGCTGCATTTGCCATACGCTCACCTCTGTTTTCTTCGGTATCTTCAGTATAGCACAAAATGTCAGCTATGTAAAATATCTATTTTTCATAGCTTGTGATTCTTGACAGGAATCGCAAAACGGGATATAATGAAAGCAGAACATCATCGGAGGTGTATTATGGAGATCCGTGTTTTACGCTATTTTCTTGCGGTTGCAAGAGAGGAAAACATGACAAGGGCTGCTGAACGGCTGCATATCTCGCAGCCGTCGCTCTCAAAGGAGATCAAAAAGCTCGAAGAAGAACTCGGTCACACGCTGTTCATCCGCACAAACAAAAGCATGCGGCTGAACGATGAGGGGATGCTCCTGCGCAAGCGCGCCGAGGATATCCTCGGCATGGTGGATAAGACCGCCGAGGAGTTCAGTCAGCTGGACAATATTGTCGGCGGTGAAGTCCGCATCGGGTGCGCGGAAAGCTGGCTCATTAAGTATCTGGCACGCAGCATCAAGGCGTTCAAGGCACAGTACCCGCACTTTGTGTTTCACATTTTCAGCGGCGATACTGAGCCGGTTGCCGAGCGCCTTGACAGAGGCGTGCTGGATCTGGCGGTGATCGTGGAGCCGCCGAATCTTTCCAAATACAACTACCTCACAATTCCCGAAAGCGATAAATGGGGACTGATTATGCGGCGGGACAGTCCGCTTGCGGAAAAGGAAGCCGTGACCTTCGACGATATCTACGGTCTGCCGCTGTTCTGCTCGGAGCAGTCAATCCGTGCGGATTTTCCGCGCTGGTGCGGCGACCACATGGACAGGCTGAATTTCGCGGGCACGGTCAATCTTGCCTATAACGGTTCTGTGTTCGTGAAGGAAGGACTGGGGTATCTGCTGACCTTTGAGCATCTGATCGACACGAGCCCGGAGAGCGGTTTGTGCTTCCGCCCGATCGCGCCGACGCTCGAAACAAATATGTATATCATCTGGAAGAAATATCAGGTCTTTTCTCCGATCGCAGAGCTGTTTCTGAAGCGGCTGAAGGAGGATTATCGCTGATTCCCGCGCCGTTTCTGCGTGCAGAAATGCATATGCTGACAAGCTGAACGAATATGTCATTGAAATGAGAGAATATGTGATTGTTTTCCGGACGGTTCTCCGATATAATGAAACATGAAGTATAGCAGGCTTTCGCGGAATGCAAACGGGTTCTCCGCAACCCCTTCTGCGGTGAAAACAGGATGAATTCTGCGAGCCGGCGTACCGAAAAGAAAATATGGGGGAATTGAAATGAAGAAGAAGAAACTGCTCTCATTTTTGCTTGCAGCCGCACTCGCGCTGTCAGGAATGACTGCAAACATGCCGGAACGGAAAGCATCTGCTGCGGCAGGCACGCGTGTTTCGGTGCATGACCCTTCCGTTGTGAAGGACGGCAATACCTACTATGTGTTCGGCTCGCATATTGACGCCGGACGCTCGACCAATCTCCGCGACTGGCAGCGCTTTTCCAACGGCTATGCGCGGACGAACAATGTGGAATTCGGCAATCTCTCGCAGAATCTCAGCAAGGCATTTGCATGGGCTGGTGAGGATCTGGAGGACTGCGCAGGCGGCTTTGCGGTCTGGGCGCCGGATGTGTTCTGGGATGCGGATTTCGTCAATTCGGACGGCTCAAAGGGCGCGTATCTGATGTATTTCTGCACCTCCTCAACCTATAAGCGCTCGGTCATCGCTTTTGCGGCATCGAAGAAGATCACGGGACCTTACACCTTTGTCGATACGCTGATCTATTCGGGCTTCACGAGCAATGATTCGTGGGCAACCAGCAACACCAAGCGCGTCAACCGCAAATATACCTCGACCAATATTCCGGCTCTTGAGCAGAGCGGTCAGGTCTCGCACAACAATGCGTGGTTCAGCGGAAACGGCGATTTCAACAATCAGCAGTATCCGAACGCGATTGATCCGACAATCTACACC
>CAMNAY010000270.1 GCA_946531975.1 uncultured Ruminococcus sp.
CATTCGGCGTGCCTTCTGCATACACGATCTCCGAGAGCGTCAGCACGGACGGATCCCATATCAGATCGGCAAAGCCAACGATATACCCGGGATTCTGCGCCGCAGTGACCTGCACACGAACCTCAGTATCCTCGCCGAGTGTCGCCTCTGCGCTGCCGATCTCCATAATGAGCGCCGCAGGGTTGAACGCATCACCCGTGAGTGTCACAATACCCGCTGTCTGCGTCACGGAAACCGGCTGGATATCCTTGTCATTCACATCGGCCTGATCGAGGAAGATCAGATAATCGCCCGCGCCGGCATTTGCCGTAACCTCGAATGTCAGCGTGAAAAATGTGCCCGCGGCGGTGAAATCCGCTTTTGCGAAGTCGTCGCCGAAGGACAGGCAATAGCTGCCGTCGCTGACAATCTCCGCGGAGCCGTTGTCGGGGGCGTGGTCGGCGCTGAACTCCACATTTGTGAGCGTCAGCGCATCGCTGTCCCAGTTCACATTGATGACGCCGGAGCCGTAGCCGGGATTCGCTTTTGCGGTGACCGGCACCTTGACCGTCTCACCGGCTTTTGCTTCGGCAGCCGCGCACCCGACCTCAAAGTCGAGTGACGCTGCCGCCTGCGCCCGCTGCGGCAGGCAGCAGAGCGTGAATGCTGCCGCCGTCAGCAGGGAAAGAATCCGTTTCCGCATCAGCTGCCGCCCCCTTCGTATGCCGCGTATGTCACAGCAGCGCCGACGCCTTCCAGCGCGGTCTTGATCTGCTCCGCCTGCTCCTTGGTCGCCTTCTCCGTCAGGACGCACGGCGCGGACTGGATCGTTGCTTTTGCTGAGGCGAGCGGAATGCTCTCGCCTGTGATCGCCTGCATCACATCCCGGTATGCCTTGATCGTGTCAAGCGCGCGCTCGGTGTCATAGCTTTCAAGTGTGACTGTCCATTCATCCTTTTCCGTTTCGGGGAGAGATGCACCGTCCAGCTTGACAGTTACCTCAAGGCCGAGTTTTTTCAGCTTTTGGGCGGCGAGGAGTGCGCTGTATGAATCCATGCCGGTTCTGAGCTGATAGGGCAGCGCTTTCTTGGCGTCTTCAAGCGAGAAATCTTCAAGATCGAGGATCTGTGCAATCGGGTCTGCGCTAGCGGAATCGCTGGCTGTGTAGGTACCTATGCCGGTCAGCGTGACCGTGCAGCCGATGTCGAGCGGCGTGCTGTGATAATACCCCGTTGTGCCGTCCGAATATTCGCAGACGCAGTACATATGACCGCCGGTCTTGGTAAACAGTGAATCTATCCAGCCGTCGCTGCTCACATTTTGCCAATGATTACAGTCGCCCCAGTCGAATCTGAGCGGCAGCATTGCTTTGAGGTCTTCGGCAGAGAGTGTCTTGTATTCATCGGACTTTTTCAGGTAGGTCACAATGTTATCCGGGTCGCCGCTCTCAGCCTGTTCGAGGTCTATGTCGTCAACAATGACCATATAGCTTTCGGGGTTTTTAACGGTGACGGGGTGGTCTCCGTAGGCGTAGAGATAGCGCACCTTTTCGGTATACCACGGCGCATAGATAGGCTCACTGAAATACAGCCACCAATATGAGTTACCCAAATTATACGCCGCATAAGCCCCAACCTCTTCTACTCTTTTTGAGATATATTCATCTCCGAACCAAATTCGCTTATCATGCGGTTTTCTGCAATCAGGTTCATGCATATTGTACTGATACAGATTCAGGGCGACTGCGGGCAGATATGTTCCGTCCCTACGGCAGATCTCATATTTGTCACTTCCTACGGCGCTGCGCGGGAGAATCACAGGAGCTATTTCCGTATCCGCTGCTTCGAGATTCCGCCAATCATAATTCATACAGCATTTGTATTCCGACGGGTATTGTCCGCAAACGCCATTAGAAGAATATTCGCCAAATTGATAGGAATCAGTGCTTGTGAAGACCTCCGCGAAGCCGGTGGGATTTCCGTCTTCATCCAGTTTCAGATAACCGCAATTCCACATTGCATCTCTCGTACCGATGATCTCCCCCGAAAAATCCGTATCTACAATCGGAGCAGTCGGTACATCCGCAAGCGGATTCAGCGGCAGTTCAGCACCCGAAACGGTCTCTTCGGGCACTTCCTTAAAGGTCGGCGCTTTACAGCCCCAGAGTGCCAGCTCCTGCGCACCGTCGCGATACCAGAAGAACGCATCTTCAAAAAGACCGCCTTTCTGTATTTCGCCATTTATGATTTCCTGATGAGGTCCCCCGCCTGCATATTCAAGGAGATTGGGTGTCGTAAAATAAGTGTCGTGGTCAAAGTCCCAAGGATTGCCAAAGACAGCAGTTTTGGAATTCCCGTTCCGGTCGGTGACGACGCAGCGCACATAACCGTAGCAGTGAACAATGTCCTCGTTCTCCTTCATCGGGAAGCGGAGATGCTCCGTGCCGAGACCGAGCGCACCGGATTCTTTTTTGATCGACACAAAGCCCTTGCCGGCAAGTGCCTGCTCGAAGGTCGGAGAGAGCTGCCAGTCAAAGAACAGCGGTCCTTCACCGGTTGCATCTACATAGAGGTCAAGGTAGTCGCCGTAAAGTCCGCTTGCAGCATA
>CAMNAY010000271.1 GCA_946531975.1 uncultured Ruminococcus sp.
AGGGCTCTGCCCTCGACCCGCAAGCTTTTTGAAAAAAGCTTGACCAAAAACTTTGAATGACATCGTCGGAAGCGTGTTAAAAAATCCCCGGTCGGTCACTCCCGGCTCCGCGCCGCCGCTTGACAAAGTGAACGGTCTGGGGTATAATAGGAGTAATCACGCGGCAAACCCTGAGCGATGCTCCACAAGCCTTGCAGCAGCCCGCGCCATACCCTCTCCGCAAGCCTTGAAAGCATTTCCGCGGACAGGGCCATTTTTTTCGCTGCGCAAAAGGGAGGATTGTGTTTCATGAAGCTTACCTATGACGTTGCAGACAAGCCAAAAGGCGCGCAGCTGCTGATCCTTGCACTTCAGCAGATGCTCGCGATCCTCGCGGCAACCATCGCTGTCCCGATGATCGTCCGGAACGGTCTCACCCCTGCCGCCGCCATGTTCGGCGCAGGCGTCGGTACCATCGTCTATCAGCTCTTTACGCGCCGGAAAAGTCCGGTCTTCCTCGGATCATCGTTCGCGTTCCTCGGCTCGATGGCATCCGCATTTGCAGGCGGTGTCTCCATGCAGCTCGGAATGCTCGGTCTGATCCTCGGCGCCGTGCTCGCAGGAATGGTCTATGTCGTCATCGCCGCCGTCATCCGGATCGTCGGTGTTGAGTGGCTCAACCGGCTCATGCCGCCTGCGGTCATCGGTCCGACCGTTGCGATCATCGGTCTGTCCCTCGCCGGAAATGCCGTCGGTGATCTGCAAAAAGGCGATGTCGTCACGGATGCAGGTCTGACTGCCTCACCCCATGCCGCGATCATCTGCGGTCTGGTGACACTTGCAACAGTCATGGTCTGCTCAACATACGGCAAAAAAACTGCCCGACTGATCCCGTTCATCCTCGGCATTCTCGCCGGCTATGCCTGTGCTGCCGTCCTGACCGTGATCGGCAGTCTCGCAGATATCACTGCCATCAAACTCGTGGACTTCAGCGTTTTCAAAAGCTATATGATGCCGGAAGACTCGCTCACCTTCCGCTCCTTCCTCAGCCTGCCGGAATTCACCTTCAAGGAGGCATTCCGCGGCACGGGCGAATTCACCGGAAGCTATTTCATGACGATTTTTGCGGCATATGTTCCGGTCGCATTTGTTGTCTTCGCGGAGCATGTCGCCGACCACAAGAATCTCTCCTCAATCATCGGCAGAGACCTGCTCAAAGAGCCCGGTCTGACCAACACCCTGCTCGGTGACGGTGTCGGCTCCATGGCAGGCGCATTCTTCGGCGGCTGCCCGAACACCACCTACGGCGAGTCGATCGCCTGCGTCGCAATCACCGGAAATGCCAGCTCTGTCACCATTCTCACGGCGGCATTCGGCTGCATCCTGTTCTCCTTCATCACCCCGCTGATCGCCTTTGTGGATTCGATCCCGTCCTGCGTCATGGGCGGCGTGTGCATCGCACTCTACGGCTTCATCGCGGTCTCCGGTCTGAAGATGCTGCAAAAGGTCGATCTGGGCAATAACCGCAATCTGTTTACCGCCTCCGTCATTCTCATCAGCGGCATCGGCGGACTGAGCCTGAGCTTCGGTAAGGTCACGATCACGGAAATTGCAACCGCGCTGATTCTCGGTATTCTCACCAATCTGCTGCTCTCAAAGGCTCCGGACGATGCGCCTGCCGCACAGTCTGAATCCGCCCAAAAGAAAAAGAACTGATGCTTTTCCGTTCCCGGAAAGGATGAACCTGTTATGAAGCAATCTGAAACCAATACACGGCTCAAATATGCACTCATTTTATCCGGCATATCCATTCTGCTCATCCTGACGGATGTCCTCATCGCCGTCAACGGCTGGCATTACGGATTGATATATTACACCGCACTCTGGCTGATCCCTGCACTGGCAGTACCGGCAATCGGGCTGTGGCTTGCAGTGCTTTTCTGCGTATTTACGCCGAAAAGCTGCGCCGCCGTTCTGATGCCCGCTGTAACCGTTCTGTTTATCATCCTCTGCCTGCTGCTGTTGCTTGTATTCTTCTTCTCAGACAACCCGTGGGCAGGCATGAGCGAATGGGTACTGCTGTTCTTCGGCATCCTGCCGCTGTCGGTTTCTCTGGCTGTGCAGATCATCTGCATCCGCATGTTCAAAAAGCGGGGCATCCGCGTCTGAGCCGCCTGTCCCGATCATCTCTATTTCAAATCAGAAAGGACGTATCATCATGGGAAAAACCGTTATTCTGGAGCACCCGCTCATCCGGCACAAGATCACGCTGCTGCGTGACGAGCGCACCGGCACCCGCGATTTCCGCATTCTCGTCGAGGAGATCGCAATGCTCATGGGCTATGAGGCACTGCGCGACCTGCCGACCGAACCGGTTGAGGTCAAAACACCGATCGCGACAGCAATGGAGCCGATGCTCTCAGGCAAAAAGCTCGCCGTTGTCCCGATTCTCCGCGCAGGTCTCGGCATGGTGGACGGCATTCTCAAGCTGGTGCCTTCCGCAAAGGTCGGACACATCGGTCTGTACCGCGACGAGGTAACCCATGAGCCGCACGAGTATTACTGTAAGCTGCCCGGCGGCATCGC
>CAMNAY010000272.1 GCA_946531975.1 uncultured Ruminococcus sp.
CGCCGAGATCCTTCTCAGAGTTGACCGGATTGCCGTTGACGATCAGAACCGGTCCGAAGCAAACTGCGTCGCGGATGCCCGCGTCCATAGCCTGCTGTCCGGTCATGGTACCGACATGGAGAATGTTGTTGTTATCAAAGCCGATGATATCGTAGGATGCACCCAGTGCGCCGTACTTCATCTCGCCCTGCGAGACGACCATGCCCAGCGGGATACCGCCCTTGCCGACGCCGCCCGGATCAGAGAAGCCGCCTGCGTTGATGCCTGCGAGTGCGCCGTAGGACGCGACCATATCGGAAACGCGCTTGCCCTCATACTGCTCACCGTACGGACCGGAGATGCCGACGAAAACGCGGGAGGGATCCTTGATCTTCAGCAGTTTTCCGCGGTAGGTCGAACCGGTGACTTCAATCAGCTCTGTCTCAGGCTGATCCGGATTGCCGCCTTCGGGATTTTCCTCGGTCTTCTGACCGATCTTGACCAGATTCGGATCCGTGACCTCATCGGTCGTATTGTCGCGGAATGTACCGAGATATTCTGCTATCTCCTCATCGGAGTAGAACCAGTCTGCCAGGAAACCGATCGCACTGGTCTCCTTCACGGAACAGACGAACCGGCGCTGTGCTGTCGGGAACGGTCCCTTTGCGATGACGAGCATAATCATCAGCAAACCGAACACAATCAGCAGGAGTGTGGTAAGTAAGACGATGAAAAAACGTCCGATGATCTTGCCGACGGTTAGCTGCCGGCGTTTTTCCTTTGCCATGATGTGTACATCCTTTCTGTTCGTTTGAGTCAATGTCTCTCAAAAAAGCGGGCTGAACAAAGGATTCAACCGCATGAGAACGCACCTTATATTTTAATCGAAACGGACAAAAAAATCAAGCGTTTTTCTCTTTTTCGACATATTCCTCATTGTTGGCTGCAAGCGCCTTTCATTTTGTGTGACAGTTGTCAAATACGCCGGATTCAATTCTGAAGAATTTATTAGGATATTATGAAAATGAAACAGATTTCAGCCGCTTTCTGTCATCATCAGCAAAAATCAAAAATGCTGTGTTACCCCTTGCTTTCTGAGGTGAAATCTGGTATAATATATGTTGTAATGAAATGCGCTGCAAACAGTGCGGCGACAGAAAGGAGGCGTGCATTCCGCGGGATTGAAACGGAATGTACGGTTGATTATGCAGGATATCGGAGTAACAGTCGCGCCGGATACCTATTTCGGCTGCAATGTATTCAACGAACAGGTCATGCGCAGCAGCTTGCCGAAAAAGGTTTACGAGGCTGTCATGTGTACCAGACGCATGGGCACGCCGCTCCCGCGGGAAGCTGCGGATGTGGTTGCCGCAGCGATGAAGGACTGGGCAGTTTCTCACGGCTGCACGCACTATACGCACTGGTTCCAGCCGATGACCGGTGTAACCGCAGAAAAGCATGATGCATTTCTGACACCTGCCGGCAGCGGCGTTATCCTCGATTTCTCCGGCAAGGAGCTGATCAAGGGCGAACCGGATGCATCCTCGTTCCCCTCCGGCGGTCTCCGCGCAACCTTTGAGGCACGCGGCTATACGGCATGGGATCCGACTTCGGATGCCTTCATCAAGGACAGAACCCTCTGCATCCCGACCGGTTTCGTCTCCTATACCGGCGAGGTGCTGGATAAGAAAACACCGCTTCTGCGTTCCATGGAAGCAGTCAGCCGCGCCTGCGTGCGGATGCTGCGTCTGTTCGGCAATACGGCCGTTCACCGCGTCATGACTGCCGTAGGTCCGGAGCAGGAGTATTTCCTCATCGACAAGGAAAGCTACGATGCCCGTGAGGACCTCATCCTGACCGGCAGAACCCTGTTCGGCGCCATGCCGCCCAAGGGCGAGGAGATGGACGACCACTACTTCGGCAACCTCACTCAGCGCGTCTCCGATTTCATGCGCGAGCTGGATGCTGAGCTCTGGAAGCTGGGCATCTATGCAAAAACCGAGCACAATGAGGTCGCACCGGCACAGCATGAGCTGGCACCGGTGTACACCACTTCCAATATCGCCGCAGACCACAACCAGCTCACCATGGAGCTGATGAAGAAGACTGCGCTCAAGCACGGTCTGGTCTGCCTGCTGCACGAAAAGCCCTTCGCAGGCATCAGCGGCTCCGGCAAGCACAACAACTGGTCGGTCTCGACCGATGACGGGCAGAATCTGCTCGATCCGGGCGATACCCCGCAGGAGAATATGATCTTCCTGCTGACGCTCTGCGCAATTCTCAAGGGCGTCAAGGAATATGCGCCGCTGCTGCGGCTCTCCTCCGCTTCTGCCGGCAATGACTGCCGCCTCGGCGGAAATGAAGCACCGCCGACCGTCATCTCCGTCTTCATCGGCGATGACCTCCAGAGAGTGCTGGATGCGATCGAGCAGGGCAAGCCGCTCGACGGAAACGGCAAGGAGCGCTTCAACCTCGGCGTTGATGCAATGCCGCAGTTCCGCAAGGATACCACCGACCGCAACCGTACCTCCCCGATGGCATTCACCGG